>CAMZGI010000061.1 GCA_947306305.1 uncultured Fibrobacter sp. | reverse complement strand
GTAAGCGAAATTCGCGTATTGCCATCATCCGAGAGGGAGAAGAATATGTGGAGCACCTTCTGCACATCGGTGGTAAACGGTTTGCCCTGATGGATATCCGTCAAGAAACGCACCATCTTTTCATTTAATGGAGACGTACCACGCATGTCCAACAAAAGATTGAAGAAATCAACTACCGAGCCATTCAAAAGTTTCATCATATTTTCTTTCATTATTTCTTCTCCGTCGGATTCTGTTCGTACACCTTATCTTCGAGTTTATCGTAAGCCTTTTTCAAATCACTGTACGAAGCCCATGTATGAGCGTAGATGCCGTTGCCGATGTCCTTTTCGCAACCACGAGCGAACACGTAGTAGATTCCGCCAAAATTTTCATTGAACACCTTTTCCGGTGTAACATCCGGCATAACGCTGCAAAGCCACTTGATAAGGCAATACGAATACAGCACCATCTGAATGGAATAATGGTCATGCACCGCCTCGAACGTGGCACTGCCATCGTACTTTTCGAGCAGATTCGATTTCCAGTCCAGAACAGAGTAATACGGATGGCCTTCTGCATCGTACCTGACAAAGACCAAGTCCATAAAGCCCTTGTAGAACGTTTTCAGTTTTTCGGCAACCCCCGTTTTGTCCGCTTTCAGGCGGAACTCCATTTCAGCAAGTCGATGGTCAGAAGAAAGTTCCTTCAGGCTAAAGGTTTCTCCCGTTTTCTTGTTGGCATGAATTTCCGGGAACACGGCATTCATCGTATTCCAGACAATATCAATGGTTCTCGTCATCCAGTCTGGATGCCGCCCTATAGGCAGCCCCTGCGAAAGGAACGAATCTTCAACAAGTTGCCTTAGTTCCGAGTCTTCCTGAGCTTCGGCCAAGGAAAGGTTTCCAACGCGTTCAAAATCAAGTTCCTCGAAAATATGGTGTAGAGCGTCACCGTAAATATTTCCACGCGGATAATCGGAAGGTTCAATATCGTTTCTCGGAGAATCCTCATCGGGGGCCTCGTCCGAAAGGTTCTGCGGAATTCCGTCAATGGACAAAATTTCGATTCCCGAAGACTTCTTGTCTATGGAAGAATAGGAATGCTGATACAGGGCGGAATCCTTGATTGCCTTATTGAGATCTTCGATAATTTTTTCACTTGGAAGTTCCGACTTGTCCTGCTTAGTTTCTTCATTGAGGAATTTCAATTCCTCCTGAACATCTTTTTTTAGCGCTCTAACCTTCCAGTCGCCATTCCATGCACACAGTTTTGCGTAATCTCTGTCGGTGCAAATTTCACGATGGGCATAGGTTAAGAATGACCACGGACCTTTTTCAATTATTTCTTTGCCATTTTCATCTTTTAAAAGTTTGTTCATCTCCAGATGGTAACGTTTTTCCTTAATAGGACTATTCCCATTTTTTGCACATTTATACCACCTGTCATACTGAGGCAAAATTAAAAGTGACGATGCGCGCGTATAATCCACATAAAGCAGGCGATGCCACTCCTCAATTTCTTCTTGCTGGCGTCTGCTCTTAGACTCGCTGTCAAAACCAAAGTACTTTTCCTGCAGTGCGACACCATCTTCCCCGTCCGCTGCGGCATTTTGGCTAAACACAAAGGGGCCTTTCGCCTGATAATTGACACCCTTGTAACCCGCACAGGAAATAACCACAGGGAATTCGAGTCCCTTCGAGGCATGGATGGTCATCAACTTGACCGCCTTGAAGTCGGTTCCTTTCGCAACGATATTCCCTTCTTCATCGAGAGCCTTTTTGCTGTCGCTCGCCAGAGTTTCCAGATGCTTAATCGCCTGCTGGAGCGTCGCGCTCTTTTCGTAAAGGTAGCCGAAAATGTAGTTGCCGATTTGGCGCAACTTCATCAACTCTTGCAACTTCGCTGGTTCGCTCAGTTTCTTTTCGACCTGAGTATCCTCGTAAATCTGCTCCTGCAGTTCAGTCCACTGCTTTTTGGCTGCAAGTTGCCTCCAACGAACAATGTTCAGAAGAGCATCCTTATCTACGTTATTCTGAGGATCGTCGCTCAATTTTCCCAAAGGAATTCCAAAAAAGTCGGTGACAAAGACGCTGTTCAACAACTTCATGTTGTAGCCAGCCAAATTCGGAGCGGCAAGCATCTTCAACACAGCAATCCACTCCATGCATTCTCTGGAATCGAAAAGAGTCGTATCCTTGTACTGCACAAAGGGAATGCCTACGGAAGAGAGGCACTTCTTGATTTCGTCCATTTCGGGCCTTGTGCGTCCCAAGATGACGAAATCGGAGAAATTGACATTTCTCGGTTCCGACTCCCCCCTATCGAAGACTTGCAATGCCGTTTTCCCATTCTGCACCTTACAGCAGTCGATTATCTTCTGGACGGCAAACCGGGCAAAGCCTTTTTCGGGGACTATCGGGGAAACCCAAATGGGGGTAGTCCTTTCGCCATTGAACAAGGCATCCTGACGCTGATCTTTCGCCCTTTTAGGAACCAGAGATATTTCAAAGTCGCCCTTCGGCAAGAACAGATACTTATTGGCGGCCTCCCCTTCGGCTTTTTCGCCCTTTGCAAAAATCAGGTTGGAAGCCTCAATCATCGAGATGGAAGAGCGGAAATTTGTTTTCAGCGCGCTTCCCTTTTTTATGCATTTTGTCGCGGCTCGGTAAACTTGAAGATCGGCTCCTTGGAAACTGTAGATGGACTGTTTCGGGTCGCCAACAACAATAAGATGGTTGCGGTCACTTTTGAGAAACACCGTATCAAAGATATTCCACTGGAATTCATTGGTATCCTGAAATTCGTCAATGATGGCGACCTTGTAGGTATCGCGCAACTTTTTGCAGAGGAACGTGGGTTCGTCAGGAGTCCTACCTTCGGGGCAAACGGCTTCGCGAACGGCCAATATCATATCGTTAAAGGACTGCTTCTTTTGGCGATCCTTTTCCTTCTGCCAGAACTCATAAAGTTCCTCGGTCTTTTCGTTCAGGAAGTTGTACTTTTCAACATCATCCTTAGACACAAGCTTTATCGGATTTTTAGCGCAAAGTCCGAAGAAATAGGCCAGAGCTTTCCCAAGAGGAGTACTTTGGGACTCCGTCAGTTCCGTACCAAGTTTTGTAAACAATTTGTTTTTTCCTGGCCAAGCACTGATTTTTGCAATAAGGTCAGAAACGGAATACGAATGTTCTCTGGTGCTAGAAATAGCTGTATAAGAGGCCCCCTTGTTCTGTTCCAGAACAAGCCAATGTTCACTGGCCTCGGAATGTCCATGAATCCAATCCAGCACAGTTGAATACTGGACATTCGGTTTATTTTCTGGAGAATAGTTCTTTATCGCAGTAACAAACAGATCCCTGACGTCCTCAACGAATTTCGGAAGGGGCTTCGGCTTATCCCCCTCTTGCATCATACTCAACTTTACAATTTCACTCGACCACTTGTCGCGAATGAATCGGTCGATGATAACCTTGACAGCCTGATCATCCGCATTGTCCATGTCAAAAGGAACGTCCGCCTCGTATGCAAAGTCATGAAGAGTCTTCCTGCAGAACGAATGGATGGTTCCGATAACGGCCTTATCGACATCCTGACAAGCACGTTCAAACAAAGGTCTTGTTTGCGGAGTCGCATCAGCGAGGCACTCGGTCATTTCTTCGCGAATACGGTCGCGCATTTCACCCGCCGCCTTTTCCGTATAAGTGACAAACAGCACCTCGGAAAGAGGGATGCATCTTTTCACCAGTTCAGCGGAAATTTTCCGAATCGTAAATGTTTTGCCCGTACCCGCCGAGGCTTCGATGAATTGGTCCTCCAGTTTATTTTCCGGGGCAAAAGTGGCTATATCAAACGGTTGCAGGTTCTTCATTTTTTTCACCTTCAAATAATTTCTTCATGCCAACAAGCAGTTCCTTATGCGAATCGCAAGCATTTTTCCACACGGTTTCAAAACCGTCTTCTTTATATCCAGAATACTTTTCAAGGTTCTCGACAAACAATTCCTTGCCGTCAAAGAAACGCCATTCTCCGCCATCGTTCCCGTCATCGAGTTTTTTCTTGAGATCAGCAAGACTATTTGCTCCCTTGAGAATCAATTCGACAGGGAGCACGTTCCTACGGCATTCGATAAAGGCTCTCCTGTACATTTTGCAAAGGAGTTCATTCGCCTTCTTAGCCTCATCCTCATCGTCTTTCATTTTATCAAATTGCATCTGGACAACGCTTGACTTGAAAACTTCCTCATCTAAGCAATCGCCCTTCGCCACAAAAATGCTCACTTTTTTCATTTTCTTAGAAGCAAGCAACCCAAGTGCCGCGACATACGGAGTCAGGAACTTGTTTACAGATGTCTTTTTCGCATTGCTGAGTTCTACGACAATGCATTCATCAACATGGTCTTTCGGAACGAACACCATCGGGATGTTGCCCTGCAGTATAAATTCATTTTCGCTGTCAAGACGGATGCATTCGTTCAACTCGATAGAGGAACACTCAAACTTTTCCTTGGGGAAGAATTTTTCCAACTGCTCGTTTATCGCGTCGGCATTCAGCTCAATTTCAGCGACAACGCCTTCGCCGAATGCTCCCGTAGGAATTCTTCCCTGATTTTCAAGGCTCTTGAAATATAGTTCGGTAGTCGCGAAATCCATATTCATGCCTCTCTGAATATAGACTGCCATCTTTACAAATTCGCTCTGTTCCAGATTATTCAGGCTGACAGGTTCCACATATTGCCCAGTCTCATCCTCGCCTTCCGTTTCCAAGCGCAACATCCGATTGACATAGAACTGGAACGGGTCATTCAGGTAGCCCTTCAGTTGCGAAACGGACACCTTGTCAGGATACTTGGGAACAGAGCTGTCCGAAAGAGGAATTCCTCCGCCAGTTGCATCGCTTTGAGCCCCGTCATCTTCGGGAGCATCCTTAATCGTTCGCAGGCAACAGATAGACTCAAGATACCTGCGACCACGCCTCGTAAAAATCAGTTCCTTGTGGCGAGTTTCGTCAAGCGGAATTACTTCTGTAAACAAAGGCTCCCGTTCCTCGCCAGACTCATCATCAAAGACCTTCTCGGCAAAGCCTGCAACAAAGTTTTTCAAATCATTGATTACCGGCGAGGGATAAATTTCACTGTCCTTCGCGAGGTTCACATTCTGATAACTGATGTGGAACCCCTCCGAAGTACACATCAACTGGCACAAGAACGCATAGCGGTTTCGACTGATGCTCGAATCGTCACCGGGCCACGGACGCACTTGCCTTCGCAAGTCAAGCGTATTGTAGGAATCGTCCTTCGGGAAATGGTCGGCATCCGCACCCAAAAAGAACAAATGCTTTACCGGAATAATCCTGTTGGGAGCAAATTTCATAAACGAGATTCCGTTGACAAAGATGTTCCCAAAACTAAATTCGGAAACCGTCGCCACATTGACAATGTTCGCTCTCACCACATCCAGAGGAATCTCTTTTTCACCGGCATAGAAGAAATATTTTAAGCGACCAAGAGCCTTGCAAACTTCCCTATATGCGGCACTTTCACCAACCAGATCCCCGGTGGGATTTTTCATTCTCGCCCAGCGATTGAGCATATCCAGCAACGTATCGACATTGTCTTGGGTCAAGTTTTTGCCAAAAGTACTTGTCCATTTTTCAAGGTCTTCGACAGATTCCACAAATTTCAACAGCATCGTGTCATTGGAACTATCCATATCCGCATAGGGAGTGCACACGCCATCTGGGAGTTCAAGCGTTCTTGAGGTCAAACGAGCAAGCAGCATCCGCTTCACGGCCAAAAGCCAGGGGGTCTTTCCAAATTCCTGATCAGGCCTGTCTCGATAGACGTTCATTTCGACAATCCACTTTTCCCAGACGGCAACCATATCAGGGGATATGCCGCGAGTTTCCTGCACCACCGGGTTAGACACCAAACCAAAGAAATCAGGACGCGAAACGGAACCTTCCTTTTGCACGCGGAAAAGAGTCTCTATCAGAGACCCCACCAAGGAATCTTTCGAAATTGAATCCACAATCGTATAAGGAATATGAACTATCGAAGGATCTCCGTTTTCGGCAGCACTTTTGGCCTGATCAAAAATCTGGTAGATGAACGGCCTGTACTCCTGCAAGTTCGGGGAAACGACTAGGATATCCTTAGCATCCACTCCTTTCAAGAGCAACTTGCAAATGGAAGAATGCAAAGCCTCAACTTCGCGAAGTTTGCTGGGAGCGGCAGAGACCGTGAGCGATTCGTCTTTGGAATCTTTCTTGAACAAAGAGCCATCAAGCTTATTCCTTCGATTCGCCACGAGATATTGGACTGCATTCAAAAGACTTTTCGGAGCATCTAATTCTTTATCTAAAAGCGCCAAACGCTCACTTTCAGAAAAATCGCATGTAGAATAGTCATCGCTTAAGCACCAAAGCTTGATATTGTCACGACCGGCCTTACCCCAGTTACGAAGAAGATCGTTTTCGTCAGCAGGGACAAATTCTTCCATCTCCGTAATTTTTTCACCTTCATGGGTGACAGAAACCTTCGGAACAATTTTCGATACATCGAGATCTTCCCAGAATTCCATGCAGGGATTCTGGATATAGGCGTACACTTCGTGCTGCTTTGCAAATTCACGCAAAACGACTCTATAGAATTGCCCCATGCCAGACAATCCCAAAATAAAAACAGGGGCCTTAGATTTATAATGGAACGTAGGCTGGCCCGAAGCATCCAAGCAGTCTTTATAAAGGAACGGAAGCGTCAAATACTTGACCTTTTTTTCTGGATCAGGTTCGCTATCGGCAAATTCAAAAACGCTAGTCAGTAGAGATTTACCATTTGCATTATGGAAAATTTTGGAGTAGAGTTCTCGTTCCCAAGATTCATTATCAACGGATTCAAACTCGCCATTTTTAGTCTTTTTTACAAAGAAATTCTTTAGAGTTTTCCCATTTTTCAACAAATCTTCAGACCAGCAATCGAGAATACCTTCCGCCACTTTGCCATCGGGCCCCAGAAGATACTGGTTCGGACGTGCAATTTCATATTCAAGGAACAAACCCGCAAGCTTATTCGCAAAATCATAAAGCCTACCCGCATCGGGTTCGCCATCAGTCGTCAAGTATTTTGCAACTTGCCCTGTCTTATCGATGACTTCGTAATTGCGTTCATTATCCTCAGTGCGGCCTAGCAAATAAGCCATAATCACATTCGCGAGCATTTCGGACGAAAGCTTTTTCTTGCGTCTATCATCGCCCACTAAAATATCGAACAAGAACTTGTCGATGCTGCGTTTATTAAAGTTCGCCAACACGCCATTTTTCTTTATCCAACGCAGTTGGAACCACTGCTCCAATTTAGAGTCAGGAAAAATGACCAATGGCGATTCAAATGGATTTTTCCAATTTTTCGATATTTCTTCAATCATCTCGTCGGCGAGATGTTCCAGGTTCAATGCGAATTTTAAATGCAACATACGGTATATTCTCTTCTATTTAATTCCTTTTCAAATATACATCCTGCAAATGCCACAACATGACATTCTGAACATTTTCCCCCTTTTTTCGTCAAAAATTCAAGAGGCTAAAAACGGCAATAGTTGATTGTTGATATTTCAAACCTCAAAGGGCGAAGCCCGCCCTCAAAGCGGGCCTGCAAGCGACCTCACCCCTCTAAAATCCCATCGTTCGCCCTTGCCTTGAATCCTTGTAAGCAAGCTCCGACTTCAAGGCATCCAAAATCGTCGCGGCGGTCACCTCGCTCTCGTCGTAAAAACGCAGACTCCCGTATGCAGCATTGAAATCGCCCGGCGCAAGCATCCGCAAATTGCATGCTTCGTCAGGGCACTTCACCTTCGGGAAAAATGCTTGCCACATTTTTTCAATTCCCTCGGGCTTCAAATACCCGAATTTGACCTTCAACGCAAAACGCCTACGCGACGCAGTATCCAACTCGCCATCGAAATTGGTCGCGGCAATAAAGATGCCCTTGAAATTTTCCATCTGAGTCAGCATTTCATTCACCTGAGTCACTTCCCAACTGCGTGACGCACCGCTACGGTCGCGAATCATGCTGTCCGCTTCGTCCAAGAACAAAATCGCCTTCGCTTTTTCGGCATCCGCAAACATTTTACGAATTTGCTTTTCGGTGTTGCCAACGTAGCAATCCAAAAGGTCGCTTGCCTTCTTGATAATCAGCTTGCGGTTGAGCGTGCGAGCCAAATGCTTTGCAAACTCCGTTTTGCCCGTGCCCGGGGCACCATACAAAAGAACGTTCAAAGAATCCGGGCGATCCGATTCCTGCATCATCAGCCATTTTTCATTAAACGACTTCGCCACATTCATAATCCTCACCATGTTCGCATCAATATTCAATGCGTCCAAGAGGTAGCTCGGAGCACGGCTTTCCTTGTCGCGATTTGCATGTTCGATATTCAAATTCAGCAGCTCCGCCTGAGCTTCGGCAATCGTCCTCACCGTCTTTACCGGGTCAATTTTGCAGCCCGATTCCAGCAACTTTTTAGTTCCCACAACAGCTTGCGTAATCCCGCCCGCCGTAATCGGCAATTCTTCGGACAAACGTTTGACCGTTTCTTCCGACAAGAAAGACTTTGCATTTTGCTCGCGAACGACGGATTCCCAAACATCGCAACGTTTTTCGGCATCGGGGCGTTCAAACTGAATCGAATAATCAAAACGGCGGAGCGTGCTATTCTCAATCCACTGCGTCTTATTCGAAATCCAAATCACAGGAATTTTAATCTGTTCCAAGAAAAAGTTCAAAGCACCTTTTTCGCAGCAGTTCAGCACCACATCGGCTTCGTCAACCAAAAGAATCGCCTTCTTTTTCTGGTACTTGGCGGCAGCATAAAGAATACTTCCCATGCGGTTGCGAACAACAAAATCATCCTTGCTTTCGCGATGAGTCCCCACAATGCTGATATTCGTCAGCACCAGCGGACGCTTGAGTTCCTTCGCAATCGATTTTGCAAGTTCCGTCTTGCCCGTGCCTTCGACACCGTAAAAGAAAATGTTCAACCCCTCGCCCACTTTGGCATGCTTCAACATGTCAAGAGCAAGCTCGACCTTCGGATTTTTGCGGCAAAGCTTTTTGAACGGGACGCTTTTTCCCTCGTAAACTCTAAAATAGAGGCTATCCAAGTCATTGCCAGAATGACCGTCCAAGAACATTCCGATACGCTTCGTAATATCGAGGTCATCGTCAAGAATCCCCATCTGCTTTAACGTTCCGCTATTCGAAACAGCGGTGTCAAAATCAAGGTTCGGATAAAGTCTCGTAAAAATATCGGGAAGAGCAGATTCACGCATGCGACGCGGACCAATTCTATCCATAAGGCAGCTGCACTGTTCCTTATTGAAGAAAATCCACGAGAACATCATGATTTCCATTTCGGTTTCGTTCAAATTGAACGCCTGCTGCACGATATTCAGACGCTTGAAATACCCATCGTCGATATCCTTATTTTCATCAAGGAATTCCATCAGTTCGCGGACAACGCTATCGTAAAACACCTTCTGCGACGGAGCGTCAAAAATGCCCTCGCCGGTCAAGTAATTCTGCACAAATTCGCTAATTTCGTGAATCGAGCAAGAACGAGCAATCACATCGTTAAAGCGGACCACCGCCTTTTTACGCCGCTGGTATGCCACCGACCTTTCATCGTCATTGCAGCCAATCCTTTTACCCGCATACATATCGTTCGATTCGCTAACATAACGCTCCCTTTCAGAAGCCGGGAGGCTATCTTCTAGCGCATTGAGCATTTCAAAATGTGCCGAAAGCGTCTTAAGCACACGAGAAGCGCGATCTTTAGGGAAAATGGCAATGCAATCGTCCGCATCCGGGAAATTCTTTGCCGAACGCAACATGCGGACCCAGTATTCGTAACTTTTGAGGGTTACAAAGTCGAGGCTGATTTTTTTGCTGAAGGAACCCGTCTTTAACGATTCCACGACACCCTTAAAATAATCGCTCTTCATAAAAACTCCTTTCCAATCATTTTTTTTGCACTACAAATATAAGTAGTCAATGCGACAAATATCGACACTAAGCCAACGCCCGCAAAAAAGACTTTCGCACGCGACCTACTATCTTATCGCTTTTAGGAGTCAAATTGTCAAATTATTTTTTAGAGGTTCCCTAGTACTAGAACTTCATATCCACAGGGGTAAAGTTGAACTTTACGCCAGAGCGAATCCAAGCGCCAGCCCCATCCTCGTTCTTATCGTGGGCAAGATTGCTGTAAACGCGGAAACCGCCACCAACGTAAAACTTGAACCACTCGTTCACACGTCGATCGTAAAGAACATCGACCAAGAACTGCTTTTCAACAACGCCAGACAGCGTATGGTCGGCATTGCTAGCCGCCTCGTAATCCAAATACATTTCCTTGTCCCCTTGGCGAAGCCAAGCAAGAGTGAGCGAAGCCGAATGAGCGCCCCATTTCCAGCCCATATCGAACCACAAGTCCAAAGCGTCGCCGCCCCTGCGGTATCCGATAGGATAATCCGCGAAGAAAGAATCTGCATAGTCGTCATCATGCTGGTCGCGGAAATTGCTGCGGTAGTTGCGCCGTCCCGTAAATTTCAAAAGCGGGAGCCTGCTGTTGTTTGCAGCCGGATCCGTGCGAACACAATCTATACGCCACGAAAATTTGCCGTATTTTCGAGTTTCAAGTTCATAAAAATACCCCACCATGTAATTGATAACTGAGCGCGCCGTTTTGTGGTTTTCGTCCTGAAGCTCCCCGACCGGGCTTGCAATATCTTCCATGTTTAGCTGACCATAAAACTTCGATCCGAACGAAGTCTTGTAACCCAGCTCCAGAGAAGTCGCCGTCGAAACATATCCCGTCGCATAGTTGTCGTGCAAATACATAAACGGATTGATCATGCGAAATTCCAAGGACTTGCCGCCAATGACATTTTCTTCGATAACGTAAAACCAGACCTTTTTAGTTTCAAAGCCAAACCTGTGAAACACCAAATTTTTCACATTTTCTTGATAAACTCGTCTGCGCTGGTTGCTCACCTGATACGCCCACGGAGTGCACTTTTGCCTATAAGCTTCGGTTCCCTCTGGCGGGCAGCTCGTTGTTGTCTGAACATCGCCATGCAGCCACGCATTCAAGGAACTCAGCATAAAATCGTAACGGAAAATGCCGACATTGAACTTCCAATGAATCGCATCGTGATAAGGCAAACCGCCAATTAAAATATCGTTTTTGGAAACCTTCAAATCTTCGGGATTAAAGCGACCAAACTGGATAAAGCCCACAGGATTGTACCAAATACCGTAAGCATTGAGAGGCACGTTAATATCTAGTTCGTGAGGATTATAAGTAAAGTTCGTCTTAAGCTCGCTACTATACCAAGCCTCCAAATCCTTGCGCAAAGGAGCTTCCATCAAAAAATGAAAATCCTTGTAGCCAGCCTTCAACGCGAACATAAAGAACGGCTCGATATGGTCTTCGTAACTACGAGCGTTTTCCAAAGGAATCTGAAGCCCCTTCCAGCTATTTTCATGGACTTCTGGCCCATAATCCTCAAGCGTATCAACAGCAAACATCGGATCCGTCGGTCCGCCGTTAAAACCGAAATTAAATTCTGTGGTAACTTGGAAATAACCGTTTTTTTTCGATTGTTCATCGGCAGATGCAAACGACAACGTGATCGCAAGCATCACGACAGTAGAGACAAGAACACGATACAACATAATGTAAATGTATTAAAAAAAGGGACTAGTTATTAGTTACTCCGCCCTTCGGGCTAGTTACTAGAGCTTAGTTACTAGAACTTAGTTGGCAGAACTTAGAACTTAGAGCTTAGATGGTAGTAGGCAGGTGTCAGGAATCAGGTTTAAATAATCGTGGCTCTGCCACATTTTCTCATTACTCAAAGGGAGCGAAGCGACCGACCTCACACCTCACAGCTCTTTGCGCGGAGCGGACACCCGTGAGCCATAAGCGGCACGGCGTGAGCGTGCCGTGTTGGCGAGAGTGAGGCGATTAAGGAATTTTCCTACTACAATAGAGCCGAACGGTGCACACCGTGAGCCACAAGTGCCTCGTATTAACGAGGCATGGTGGCGAGAGCG
>CAMZGI010000060.1 GCA_947306305.1 uncultured Fibrobacter sp. | reverse complement strand
GGAAGGAAGTGGAACTCACTTGGGACCAGTTCACTCAGGAAAGCTGGGGCGATGACGACAAGCACTTCAGCCTCGGTGACAAGGGTATGAACAAGGTGCAGCGTTTTGCTTGGGAAGTCAAGGGCGCTCTCGATGTTCCGGATAGCAAGAACCAGCCCAAGTACAACTACCTCTATGTGGATGACGTTCGTTGCAATGGCGTTTCCATCACAGCTATCAGCGGCAATACCGCAGCTCCGCAGTCTTCTTCTACGGCTAAGTCCAGCTCTAGCGTTCCTAACTCTAGCTCTGCAACGACTCCGAAATCTTCTTCTTCTGTAGTTGTTGCTTATTCGGATCTTTTGCTCCTCGACGATGTCGAAGATGGTAACGAAGTTCTCAAGACGGGTGGTTCCTGGTACGCTTACACCGATAGCGCATCGGGTGGCAAGTCCAGCATTTCTAACGTCTATGATCCTGCGCTTCCGGGCTATGTCGTTGTGTTCCCGGGTACAAAGGATGCTACCAACGGTACGCAGGGCTTTGTCGGCCTCACGGATATCGTTTGGAACCAGGCTGAATATCAATACGCTCCGTTTGTGGCTCTCGGCCTCAATATGGCTGACACCATCAAGGGTTATGACTTGAGCGCTTGCACGGCTTTGAGCTACCGCTACAAGGGTGCTGGTCACAAGTTCAAGATTCAGGACGGTCAGGTGACGGACTTCGCTTACCATGAACTCCTCGCTACGGATGCAACGGAATGGAAGACGGTCATTATTCCTTGGAATAAGCTCGAACAGCCGGTCTGGACGCAGGATCCGAAGGAATTGAACCATGCCGCTATCAAGAAGATGGCTTGGGAAGTTGTCGGCTATGCAGACTTTGACGAACAGCCGGAAATCAAGTACCTCTATGTGGATGACCTCAAGTGCTTGGCTGGTGGTACGGGAATCAAGACGATTGCACGTGCTGCAAGCGGCATCAAGCTCGGTGTGCAGGGTGGCATGTTGAACGTGAACTTCAGCAAGGCTGGCAAGGCTAGCGTTCAAGTGTTCGACATGATGGGCCACATTGTAGAAAGCTTCAATGAAAATGTGAAGGCCGGTGCAAATCAGTTCTCTCTCAAGAACATGAGCACAGGCAACTACGTTGTTCGCGTCATGATGAATGGCGCAAGCAAGACTGCTCGCTTCTCTATCAAGTAATGACTGACGCGTCTTCGGACGCTTAAGTAACCATCAAAAATGCCCCGGACATCTGTCCGGGGCGTTTTGCTTATAAGAAAAGGGAAGGCGAGCCTTCCCTTAATTAAATCGTCATCCTCATCGAAGTAAACATGTCACCCCGGATTAGGTTGGTGAGCTGGTTTATACCAGTCGCTTTTTGCTCACACACCCACCTTTCCCAAATGCTAAAGACTATTCTAGATTGCGCTGAAGGATCTCGCACTTTGCATTTGCCCACTCTTCAAAAGTGTCGTCGGCGATATGGTCTTTAGCCTCTTGCATCAAGTGCAAATAGAAGTGCAAGTTGTGGATGCTCGCAAGTGTGTATCCGAGCGATTCTCCTGCATGGTGCAAGTGACGCAAATACGCACGGCTAAAGTTACGGCAGCAATAGCAGTCGCAATTCGGATCGACGGGCTTGTCGTATTCTTCGGCGTGGCGAGCCGCCTTGTAGCGGAGCACTCCCTCGCTGGTGAATAGCATACCGTTGCGGGCGTTGCGCGTGGGCATCACGCAGTCAAACATATCGACACCGCGTCCAATGAGTTCTAGCAAATTCCACGGCGTTCCGACCCCCATCACGTAACGCGGATGGTCTGTCGGCAAGTAATCTGTACAAAAATCGGCGATTTCGTACATCGTTTCGGTCGGTTCGCCTACCGAAAGTCCGCCCATGGCGTAGCCATCTGGGCCAAGTTCCGCGATGCGTTCGATGGCTTGCTTGCGCAAATCCTTGTGCATGCCTCCCTGAACAATCCCGAAGAACTGCTGGTTGTAACCATGAATTGGCGGGTGCTCCTTGAGCCATTCCATCGCTTCGGATGTCCAACGGAGCGTGTATTTGAGGCTGTGCTCGGCTTCTTTGGCTGTGCTCGGGTAAGGGGTGCATTCGTCAAAAGCCATGATGATGTCGGCTCCAATTTCGCGCTGGGCGTTCATCACGCTAGCCGGGCTAAAAAAGTGCTTCGAACCGTCAAGAATGCTTCTAAATTCTACGCCTTCGGGCTTGATTTTGCGCAAGTCCTTCAAACTCCACACTTGGAATCCGCCACTGTCTGTAAGAACAGGACCGTTCCAGCTCATGAACTTGTGGATGCCGCCAGCGGCTGCAATTTTAGGCGTTGTCGGTCGCAGGTACAAGTGGTACGTGTTCGCGAGGATGATTTCGGCCTTGATGTCCTTGAGCTGAGCGGGAGTCACGGCTTTCACGGTTGCTTCGGTGCCCACCGGCATAAAAATCGGCGTATGGATGTCGCCGTGGTCGGTATGGACAATCCCGAGGCGGGCCTTGGACTTTTGCGAGGTCTTTAAAAGTTCGAACGTCTTCATGCACACAAATGTAGAATTTTATTGAAAATAAAAAAGACTCAGTTTTCACTGAGTCTTTTTCTGCGGTCGGACAGACTTGAACTGTCATGAGATTGCTCCCACTAGCACCTCAAGCTAGCGTGTCTACCAATTCCACCACGACCGCGCAGTCCTTAGCGGAACGACACAAAGATAGTATAAAAATTGAATTTTGGAAATGTCTTGAAAGAAAATAAATGAAATTTTTTTGATGCAATCATGCCGAAAAAAATATTCTTCACCCTCGATCCAGTCGAGGGGCTTCGGATGTGCTTAATGCAATGGATCCTCGCTAGAGCTTACCCTGAGTTTATCGAAGAACCTGTAATACTGTAGGGAAAATAAAAAAGACTCAGTTTTCACTGAGTCTTTTTCTGCGGTCGGACAGACTTGAACTGTCATGAGATTGCTCCCACTAGCACCTCAAGCTAGCGTGTCTACCAATTCCACCACGACCGCGTAGTCCTTAGCGGAACGGCAACAAATTTAGTATAAAACCTCCCGCTTGTAAAGGGGGCACTACGTAAAAATTGGAAATTTTTACGTAGTTACTAGTTCCTGATGTGCCTTCGGCACAGTTAAGAGTCCTGAGATACTAGTTACTAGAGCAGCTTCGCAGCATCTTGTCTCTAAATTCTTCTAGTAACTACAAACTAGTATCTAGTAACTAAAACTACGGCTTAGCCGTAGTTTTCTACCAGCTTGTCGAACACTTGTCCGCGAACCTTGTAGTTCTTGAACAACCCAAAGCTAGCGCAAGCGGGGCTCATGATGACAGTGCCGCCTTCACCAATGTTCAGGCTGTCTGCGAACGCTTCTTCAAGAGTCGGGAAAATGTTTGCTGTAATTCCCTTGCCGTCATCGCCTGCGGTTTCAAGTCCTGCTTGCTTGAGCGATTCCAGCATGCGTTCTGCGGTAGCGCCAATGAGTGCGATTCGCTTCAAGTTCGGGCGTTCCTTCACCAAGATGTTCGAAAGTTCCGTGAAGTCGGCGTTCTTTTCGGATCCACCGAGAATCAATGCAAACGGGCGCTTCATGCTTGCGGTTGCTGCAATCGTTGCGTCCGGGCGTGTGGCATAGCTGTCGTTGAAAAATTCGATGCCGTTCTTTTCGCCTTTGAATTCCATGCGGAAGGGGAGGGTTTCGTAGCTCTTGAGCGCTTCGAGCGCTTCGGCGACTCCAATTCCCAAAGCCTTGCATGCAAGCGTTGCTGCGGCCATGTTTTCGAGCTGGTAGATTCCACGCACCTTGCAATCGGCGAGGTCCAATGTTTTGCCATCAATCGTTAGCGTCGCTCCGTCAATCACGGCCTCTCCGTCACCAGCGCTAGGACCGTCAATGAGGCTTACTGCGTACTTTGTTCCTGCGGGGCTTTCGCTTGCAATCTTTGCGGTCGGTGCAGCATCTTTCAGATAAACGCATGCACTGTCGCGTTTTTGCCAACGCACCAAATTTGCCTTTGCGTCGCGGTATTCTTCAACGCTTTTGTGCCAGTCCAAATGTTCTGTAGAAACGCGTAAAACAACGCCCACGTCTGGCGATACAGACAACGTCATGAGCTGGAAGCTCGAAAGTTCCAAAATGCTGATGCGGTCGGGAGTTTCATCTTCGAGCAGGTCCAGTGCCGGCACGCCAAAGTTCCCGCCAATGGCGTTAGCTTTACCGCACTTGTCCAAAATGTGGCTGATCATGCTTACGGTAGAGCCCTTGCCGAGCGTCCCTGTAACGCCCACAACTTTCTTTGACTTAGTTTGTTCCAAAAACAACTGGATCTGGCTTGTCATGAGTCCGCCGTTCATCTGGAACTGGAACAGCTCCTTGCTCATCGGATAAACGCCTGCCGAACGCACGACCGTCACGCAGTCTTTGAGTCCGTCCAAATAATTTTCACCAGAGCAGACCTTGACGTTTGCGCCTGCGGGAACCTCCGGCAAGTTCACCGGGTTCTTGTCCATCACGACGATATCCTTGATGCCTTCGCGGAAAAGGTAACGCAACGTACTCTGGCCTTCGACACCAAAGCCTAAAATACCAACAGGTTCAACCAAATTATTTTGCATATAAAAACCTCGGAGAGAAAAGTAGTAAACAGTGTGTAGTGTGAGATGAAAAATGTGAAATGAATGTTGGAAGCCTCATTCCACATCTCACATTCCACATTTCACATTATTTTTTTTGTGCTTTTGGCACAAAAAAAATCCACCCCACATATTGCAGGGCGGACTTCTTAATGCGGTCGGACAGACTTGAACTGTCATGAGATTGCTCCCACTAGCACCTCAAGCTAGCGTGTCTACCAATTCCACCACGACCGCAGAGCGTGGCTCGCCAACTTTGTTCCCAAAGAGGCGAACCTACAAACTCTTACTTCGCTTCGGCAGGTGCAGCCGGAACATCTGCGGCAGCCGGAGCTGCTTCAACCGGTGCGTTGAACGTAGCCGGGAGAGCCGGAACTTCCTGAGCCTGTTCAGCTGCGTTTGCTTTAGTTGCCTTCTGCATAGCAGATTCTTCAACAACCTGATCCTGCTTGGCTGTGATAAGACCGAGAGCGAAAACCACGATGAAGAAAATCACAGCAACGACACGGGTCAACTTCTGGATGAAGGTCGCTGCGCCGGCGGTAGAAAATGCAGATTGCGAAGTCATGCCACCGAGTCCAGCCAAACCGCCCATCTTATCGTTCTGCACGAGAACGAGGAGAGAGAGGAAAAAGCAGAGAAACACGTGGAGGACGATCAATACCCAAAAGAGAGTTGTCATTTGCGATCCTTTCTTTAAAAATTACTTGGCTTCAGCAGCGTCGATGATTTCCTTGAAGGTGTTGGCCTTGAGACCTGCACCACCAATCAAGCCACCGTCGATATCCTTCTGAGCGAGGAGACCAGCAGCGTTAGCGCCCTTCATGGAGCCACCGTACTGGATGCGCATGCCTTCGGCAACGGCTTCGCCGTAGATTTCCTTAACGACGGAGCGGACATAAGCCTGAGTATCTTCAGCCTGTTCGTCGGTAGCGGTAACGCCAGTACCGATTGCCCAAACCGGTTCGTATGCGAGAACGCACTTTGCAGCGTCTTCTGCAGAAACGTCCTTGAAAGCGCCCTTGACCTGGAGGCCGAGAACTTCCTTGAGGATGCCGCCCTGACGCTGGTCGAGAGTTTCGCCAATGCAGATGATCGGCTTGAGGCCAGCTTCGAGAGTCTTCTTGACCTTGAGGTTCACGGTTTCTTCCGTTTCGTGGAAGTACTGGCGCTGTTCGGAGTGACCGATGATCACGTATTCTGCACCGATTTCCTTGACCATGTCAATAGAAACCTTACCAGTGTATGCGCCCTGGTCCTTCCAGTGGATGTCCTGGATAGCGAGCTTCACGTTCGTGCCCTTGATGACGTCTGCAACCTTAGCAGCGGCGAGGTAGGTCGGAGCGATGACCACTTCGGTCTTCTTCACGTCCTTGACGGCTTCGACGATATCCTTAGCGAGCTGAACGGATTCGCTTACGGTCTTGTTCATCTTCCAGTTACCAGCAATAATATACTGACGCATGATTTAACTCCTTGAGAGGTTTAAAATTTAACGCGCGTAAATGTAGAAAATTTTTGGATGAATCGTCATAGTGAATTTTAGTTACTGGTTATTAGAGCTTAGAACTTAGGATTTAGAACTTAGAGCTTAGATGGCGATGTCATGGCGGACCCGATCCGCCATCTGTCCGACCCCAATACTCATGGCTCATAGCTGCGGCGTAGCCGCAAAAAAAAACAGCCCCTCGGCGTTAAACCAAGGGGTGCGGTTATTAGTTACTAGTTAATAGTTAGTAGTTACTAGAAGATTTAATAGGCAAGAAGCATCTTGTTTAATGCAATCTAGTAACTCAAAACTCTTAACTGTCGCGAAGCGACCAACTAGTGATCGTAGTTGCTCGAACGTGCAGAGCTCGGCGGAGGAGATCCACCGTAGCGGTCGCCTTCCATCTTGTCGAGGACAAGTTCAGCTTCGTAGCCCTTCAAACGAGCCTGTTCCGGAGCCTTCCAGAAGAGACGCGTGATGAGCTTGCCTTCAGTGGTGAAGTATTCCCAGATCTTGCCGTCGGCAGTTTCATGATCGGGAGGGCCCCACAGGAGGTTCACCATGTCGGTTGTCATGCCTTCTTCGACATAGCCTTGCTTGAAGGTGTTCTGCAAGTGCTTGTCGATGCCCATGCTTTCCTTGGATATGAAGTACTCGCGCTCGTATTCGTTTTGACCAACGCCACGTTCAATCAGCACTGGCGACGAATACTTGTTGTTCGCGCATCCAAACAGCATGAGAGCACCAAGAGAAATTACGCACAGATGGGAAAATTTCATTGGATCTCCTTGTATTTGATGACCACAAAATAAGAATTTATTGTGCAAGTAGCTAAATAATTTTTAGATTTTACACTGGAATGAACAAGATTAACGCTTTGTTTAAAATTATTTTACTTAATGTGGCGTTTTTGGCCTCGATGGCCTTTGCTACGATTAATTTTGACCCGTCCAATTTGGTCGGACTCCGTTATGGTCCGAACCTCTGTTGGGGTGGCTTGGTGAATACCCCAATCGTGTGGGGACAGTGGGTGCCGCAGAGTGTCGTGGGGTTGCGTTACACATGGCTTGAACCGCTTCAACCTTTGAATTACGGCGAACCGCTCGGCTTTGCGTCGGCGTATCTCAAGATGGATGCCGAAGTTGAAGTATCCCCGTTTTATGGCGGATTTCGCGCGGGGCTTGGACTTAGACCGTTTAAGGTGAACCCGCAAATCGAGTTTAATTTTGTCTATGAGAGCTTCTTTTATTTCAAGTCGAACCTAGAAATGGTCAATGCCGACGTTAGCGGCGGCGGTCATATCGCCGAAACTTGGAATTCCGACTACATCTTCGATAACGTTTGGTCTTCGGACAATGCCGGCTTTGACTACGCGCAGCTCTTTGACATGAGCATCGACTTTAACTACAGTCTTCCGCATGGCAGCGTGATTGGAATCGGCGCGCACTATGTCCTTTCTGACATCAGTACGGATTTCGAGGGCAAAAGCTACGACTATAAACGCAATATCCCCGTGTTCAGCCGCGACCACATTGTTGAGATTCTAAGCTTTGGGCGTTTCCCCGTTACAAGTTTGCTGTCCCTTGTTTACGAGGGCTTGTATATAAAGACTGGGCTTTTACGCAGCGGCGGAAGCGTAAAAAAAGAATCCTTGAGCTACCGCATGTTCTTGTTCGGAACGCATTTTACGTGGATGGAAGGCCTCAGCAATTTTGTCGTTAAAGCGGGCGTGTGGAAGCGTAACCAAAAGCGGTTCTACAACGGCTCATTCGCTCAGCAGTTGCTCATTCAGCTTGAGTATAAGGGGTACTTCTCGTTCCCTTTCCATCGAAATTTTTCTAAATAGCTTGGGAACCGGGATTTGAACTTTCGGTTTGACCGACTGGCGCAGAGGGTCTGTCTTTAAAGCCTGTGCCGGGTATGCCGAACGAATCCAGAGAATGCCGCTGTAATTGTCTCCAGAAACATTGACGAGCGTGGGGAGGACTTCGCCTGCATAAGCGAGCCAGTTCGAAATCGCAAAATAGCGCGTCCTTTTTTGAGCTCCGTACATTACAGCTTTGTTTGGGGTCGGGAGCGAATCGACGACCAAGCTCCACCACATGTTGGATGCCGCTGTAGCAAAAACGTTCGGGTTCGGTGCTTGCTTCGTAGAATCAGGGCATTTGAAATAGCCGTTGGCTAAAAGCTCCAAATCGTCGAGCTTGAGGGGCGTTTTGCCGATGTTCTCTTTGAGGTGGTGCAAGCCGAGCTGTCTTTTTACGGAGGGGTTTCCGATTTCCATGTAACGGAATTTGCCCGCCGTAATGAACTTGAACGAAGGCTTGTCGTAAAGATCTACAAAGAACGTGTCGAGAGCGTCGCCATGGTGCCTCCATTCGACCGACATGCTTGTCCTGTTTCTCTCCTCGTTGACGAACCGACCTTCGATGTTGATGACCATCGAAGTGTTCGTTAAAAAATGCGGACAATATTGAGGCTTGACGTTATGTGCCATTAAAGAACTTGTGAAAATACAAGTTGCAATAAGTGACAATTTTATGCTCTGAATCATATTTTTAATATAAATAAAATCGAGCTATCTTAGTCAACGTCCAAAGTTAAAGTTACGTAAATTTAGTATAAAAGAAAACCCCAGCCTTTCCCAAATGGCTAGAAAAAGGAAAAGCCGAGGTTTATTTTTTTCAGGAAGAAAGGTAGGGGTGGGCGGTGAGCATTGACCTCGCGGCTCCATGACAGCATCGACTCAGCTATGCCAGTCTGCAAGCAGCCTGGCGCAGCATTCGTCTCGCACGTCATTGCACTTCGTGCATGACTGCTGCACCTCAGTCATGACAAAACGTAACCGTTTTGTCGCGACACTCGGTTTGCACGTCATTCCGGGCGCCTGTCCTCGCTTGACGGGGATGACCCGGAATCTATTATGCTTCGTCCGTCATGCTTTCGCCTTCGCCGTCGTCGCCGATATCGACAGATTCGTTTTCACCCAGCTTGAAGAGTTCCACATCCTTCATGCTTTCGCGAATCTTTTGTTCGATTTCGTTGCAGAGGTCGGCGTTGTCCTTGAGGAACAGGCGTGTGTTTTCACGTCCCTGGCCGATGCGTTCGTTGTTGTAGCTGAACCAAGAACCGCTCTTCTGGATGATATCCAATTCGCAAGCGAGGTCGAGGATGGAGGCTTCGCGAGAAATGCCCACGCCGTAGAGAATGTCGAATTCGCACTGGGTGAACGGCGCTGCGACCTTGTTCTTCACAATCTTCACGCGGGTGCGGTTGCCGATAACTTCTTCGCCGTTCTTGATTGCCGCGATGCGACGGATGTCGATACGCTGCGTGGCGTAGAACTTCAAAGCGTTACCGCCGGTGGTCGTTTCCGGGTTCCCGAACATCACGCCAATCTTCATGCGCAGCTGGTTGATGAACAGCATGCAGGTGTTCGACTTGGAGAGAATGCCGGTGAGCTTGCGGAGAGCCTGCGACATGAGGCGAGCCTGAAGGCCCACATGGTTGTCGCCCATTTCGCCGTTGATTTCTGCCTGCGGAACGAGTGCGGCGACAGAATCGACAACGATGATGTCGATGGCGCCGGAACGCACGAGCGTTTCGGCGATATCCAAAGCCTGTTCGCCGGTGTCCGGCTGGGAGACGAGGAGCGATTCGATATCGACTCCCAGCTTGCGGGCATAGACGGCGTCGAATGCGTGTTCCGCATCGATGAAGGCTGCAACGCCGCCGAGCTTCTGGGCTTCGGCAATGGCGTGGAGAGCAAGCGTCGTCTTACCGGAAGATTCCGGTCCGTAAATTTCGATGATGCGTCCGCGGGGGAACCCGCCTACGCCAAGGGCCATGTCCAGCTGAATGCAACCCGTCGGGATGACCGGGATGTCTTCGACCGGCTGCTGTCCAAGAGCCATGATAGAACCTTTACCGTAATTCTTTTCAATCTGGGCAATGGCGGCTTCGACTGCCTTTGCTTTTTCGCTGGAAAGGTTGCTGGTGGGGGTGGTTGTTTTTTTAGCCATTATAGACTCCGTTTTTATTTTGTTTTTTGTTAATATACTAATTAGTGAACTTTTGTGCAAGTGCTTTTTTGGCTATTTAGCAAAAAAAGAAGCTTGCTCATTATCTTATACACGCTTTTTTCACGGATTTGTTCCCTGTTTCCTGCAAAAATTTCGCAAAAAGCTTCATTTTGCAAACTATTGGCGACACACATCCATACAGTACCGACAGGTTTTCCCGGTTCCGCGCCGGTGGGGCCTGCGATTCCCGAGGTGGCTACCGCCCATTCGCAGTTGAACTTTTTGCGTGCGCCTTCAGCCATTTCTTTCACGGTTTGTTCGCTGACGGCACCGTATTTATCAAGAACATCCTCGCTCACTCCCAGCAAGTCACGCTTGACTTCGTTCTGGTAAGCGACGATCCCTCCCTTGAGAATAGCCGAAGAACCCGCTTCGTTGACGATGCTCGATGCGATAAGCCCGCCTGTGCAGGATTCCGCAGTCGCCATCATTTCACCGCGCCTGATAAGCTCTTCCTTGATTTTCAAGGCAAGTTCGTGAATTTCGAGTTTGATATTGATTGTTTCGTTCATCATTACGCCTATAAAGTTAAAAACATAAACTGTCAAAAAAAGACATTTTTATAAAAACTTGAAAATATTTCTCTGTCACCCCGGGGTTGCCTTTGTTTTTTTTCATTGTCATCCAGGCCCATCGATAAACTCAGGGTAAACTCCGGCGAGGATCTGTACATTATGATTGATTTTATCGGCTTTCGGCCTCCAGAATGACCGTTGAAGTTTGTATCGCAAAATTAAATATCTTTCGTGCTTTATGCCTATCCGTTTAACACTCTTTTTCTATATTCGCCTCAAAATGGTAAAGAAAACCCTCATAATGGCACTTTTGGCACTTTGTGTGTCTCTTTTTGCGGAGACTCCTGTTGCCGCCGTGGCTGCTGCGGACACTGCTAAAAGCGCCATAAACGCTGCTGCGCCAAGCGAAACATCGCCCGAAGCCGATGACGAGGACGATGCGTTTGCCGAAGACAGTGCTGATGAGACCTCTCAATCGACGATGACGCCGCTTGTAAAGGGCAAAACAGGGATTGTTTCTTTAGACACGCTCCCCGTGAACGAATGGGATATCCCGACCAAGCGTAATTCGCTCAAATATGCGATGCTTTTTAGCTTACTCCCCGGTGGCGGTCAGTATTACACGGAACATTACGTTCGTGGCGGATTTTTGACAGGCTTCGAGCTGCTATTGATTTACGACATCTTTTTCAACAGGTCGTTCCAGCGGGATAGGCTTTTGGAACGTGCCGCAACTTTTCAGGATTCCGTCCAGTTCTTTTCTACAAGAATGTTGAGCTCTCCGCGAGATAGCATCGCAGCTTACCATTCGAAACGTTTGGAATTTTTGGAACGAGTCCGAGCTCAAAGCGACAAAAAAATGGAACAAGAAGATGTCCGCAAGGCTGAACTCGCATGGCTTATCGGCATTCACATTTATGGCATCTTCGATACGTATGGCATTTGGTACAATAACAATTACAGAAGCTACGAATACCGCGATATGAAAACCGCAGTGCTATGGGCTTTGTTGCCGGGTGCCGGCCAAATTTTCAATCGTGATTTTGGCAAGGCGGGACTAGTTTATATGGGGCTTCTCGGTGCGGCAGTGAGTGTCTCGACTTCGCAGAACATGGTCAATTATTACCTTGATCGTAAACATTTGGTCGAAAAAGAAAATATTAAATCTGAGGAATACGAACGCATTTCGGAACGCGTAACTTATTACCGCAAGAACCGCAACACTTACATTTGGGGTGCAGTGTTAATTTATTTATATTCTATCGCCGATGCCGCTGTTGATGCGCTTCTTAGCGATTTTGACAACCCCATGCATTTGGCTATCGCCCCCAATTTCGACGGCGGCGCCCAAGCCCTCTTGAGCTTTGACTTTTAAAGTTATGTGGTCGGCACGTTGTGCCTTTG
>CAMZGI010000059.1 GCA_947306305.1 uncultured Fibrobacter sp. | reverse complement strand
CGGAACAAGGGGGTGTTTCTCCAAAGAGCAAAAAAGCCCGCCGATTAGGCGAGCTTCGCAGTTCTAAGTTTGGAGTTACTAGACTTTTTTAAGCAAGAATTTTCTAGTAACTCTTAACAATTAACTAGTAACTAAGTTCTAGTAACTAGCCCGAAGGGCGAAGTAACTAGTATCTAGTAACTAATTTGCAAAATATTCCTTGGCCTTAGCGATTACGTCTTCGACCTTGACCATGGTGAACTGCTTTTCGTTACGGAACTTCCATTCGACTTCGCCGTTCACGAGGCCCTTCTTGCCGATAGCGATACGCACCGGAGAACCCCACAGGTCGGCGTCCTTGAACTTTACGCCCGGACGTTCGTCGCGGTCATCTACGAGCACGTCGATACCGGCGGCTTCGAGTTCCTTTTCGAACTTTTCAGCGAGTTCAAGGAGTTCGGCTTCCTTGCCGATCGGGACAATTTCGACTTGGAACGGAGCGATGGACTTGGGCCAAATCGGTCCGAAGTCATCGTGGCTGTTTTCAACGACAGAAGCCATCAAGCGGCCCACGCCGATGCCGTAGCAACCCATGATTGCGGGAGCGGAGGTCTTTTCGGCGGTGAGGTACTTGGCACCCATAGATTCTGAGAACTTGGTGCCGAGCTTGAAAATGTTGCCCATTTCAATGCCGCGAGTTTCGGTGAGGAGTTCGCCGCAAACTGGGCAACGGCAAACTTCAGAAGCTTCGGCGATGTCTGCTACTTCGAATGCCGGGAAGTCTCGCTTCGGGTTGCAATGCTTGACGTGGAAGCCTTCTTCGTTTGCGCCCGTGACGAGGTCGAAAGATTCTGCGATAGCTTCATCGACAATGATGCGGGTGTCGTGTGAACCAATCGGAGAAGCAAAGCCCGGAACCATGCCGCAAGCCTTAATCAAAGAATCTTCGGCGGGGTAGAGTTCCTTTGCCTTCAAGAGGTTGTGGAGCTTGATTTCAGAAACGTCGAGGTTGCCCGGAACAACGACCGTGATGAGCTTGCCTTCGAAGTCGAAGAACACGCACTTGGCGGTGGATTCGGCAGGAACGTTCAAGAACTTTGTGATTTCTTCGATGCTTTCGCTGTTCGGCGTTGCGACCTTTTCGAGGGCTGCGTTTTCGTCACCCTTGAACGGAACACGCTGGAACTTCGCAATTTCGCGGTTGGCTTGGTAGCCGCACTTTTTGCACAAAATAAGATAGTCTTCGCCGTTCGGAGTGTCGAGCATGAATTCGTGTGCAACTTTACCGCCCATAATGCCGGTATCGCTCTGCACCACGACAGGTTCAATGCCTACGCGACGGTAAATGCGGAGGTAAGCATCGTATTCTTCTTGATAGTGGCGGTCGAGGTCTTCTTGGCTAGTGTGGAAGCTGTAAGCGTCCTTCATCAAGAATTCGCGGACGCGGATAAGGCCGCCGCGGGCACGAGCTTCGTCGCGGTACTTTGTCTTGAACTGGTACAACATCACAGGGAGCTGCTTATAGCTGTTGAGCACGTAACGAACGAGGTCGGTCATGGCTTCTTCGTGCGTCATGGCGAGCACCATGTTGTGGTTGTTGCGGTCCTTGAAGCGGAGGAGTTCTTCGCCAATCGCCTGGTAACGGCCAGATTCGCTCCAAAGTTCAGCGGTCTGAACCACCGGCAAATCCACTTCGATACCGCCAATCTTGTTCATTTCTTCGCGGATGATGTTCGTAATCTTCTGGATGACGCGGAAGCCCATCGGCATCATGGAATAGATACCGGTAGAAAGGGGCTTGATATAGCCGCCACGCATCAAAAAGATGTGGGAGGGCATGGTGGCATCGCTAGGCGTTTCGCGGAGCGTAACATAAAAATACTTGGAGAGTTTCATGGTTATGACCTTTTTGAATTTTACGGCGTAAATTTAGCTAAAATTAGCCCGATCATTTTTGTATTTTGCAGTCATGGAGCTAATAAACAAGTTTCGGAAAAATTCCGTAGTTCAGCATGCCGAAAAGTTTTTCCCGGCTGTTGCTTTTTTAGGCGGATTCAGTTGGGATTCGATGACTATCGGTCATAAAGTTTTCGGCTCAGATTTGATTATCCTGTCTGTCTATTACTTGCTTGCTCTAGGTGCGATTTATTTGTTGTCAACGAGAAAACGGGTTGATTTAAGTGCCTCGGTTGAATCAGAAACGGAAAATGAACATCAATTTAAATTTCGTGTTTTAGATTTGTTTTGCAAAAAGGACTTGCCGTTTGTTTGGATAAACCGCTTGACTTGGGCTGTGCAATTCTGCTTTGGAAACCTCTACAGCGCTCTTGTCATTTGCTACTTCAAAAGCTCTGGTTCCATTGCATCTTTTGTTATTGTGCTTATCTTGGCGGCACTGCTTGTCGGCAATGAATTTCTGAAAAAGAAATATGAAAATTTTGGCGTGAATCTTGCTTTTTTCTGCTTGCTCGGCACGATGCTCTTTAACTTTTTAATCCCGCATTTGGTGCATGGAATGGGAACATTTTGGTTCTTTATTAGCACGCTCTTGTCTATCGGAATTTGTTATTTGCTTTGGATGCTTTCTTCTCGCGATAAACGGTTTCTTGTCGCTCCTATATTTATAAGCTTTGCGCTTATCGTCGCTTATTTAGCCAATTGGATTGCTCCTGTTCCGCTCGTTTTAAAGCAGCAAATCGTGTGCAAAAATTTCGACAATGTTTCGTATTCATGCGATGCGGATAACCTAGACTTTTGGCAACGCGGCGGATTTAAGATGACGACTATCCACAAAGACGATGGCGAGGAAGTTTTCTTCATGTCGTCAGTTTACGCTCCTGCAGAACTTAAAGCCCCCGTAGAATTTCGCTGGTACTATAAAGATCCGGCTACAAAAAAATTTAAACTTACTGATAAAATAACATCGCAACGAATGGTCGTTCAGGGAGGACGAGATATGGGGTATCGCAGTTTTTCGAAAAAGAAAAATATCGCTCCAGGAATTTACCGTGTCGAAACAGCATATAAAGATGGGGCTGTTATCGGGGCGGAAACGTTCAAAGTGCTGGATGGAATCCCCAAACGTGGGTTTGTTCGAGATTCTTTGCGTTAAATTTATGAATCGTTACAAAAAATTATACTATATTAATCGCCGAAATAGGAATGCACGTTCCTAGGGATTTTTGACTTTAAGGAGTCTTTTGAAATGAAATTGAAAAAAATTGCACTTGGTGCCGCTGCTCTCGCTCTTGTCGCTTGCGGCGAAGCTCAGAAACCGGTTGTCAAGGTTGCTGCAGTTACCCCGAATTCTACTGACGACCAAAAGTTTGCATACATGCTTGGCGCTCAGTTCGGTATTCAGAATTTCTCGAATCTCCCGAAGCACACGGGTATTGGCATTGACGAAGATGCCGTTGTGCAGGGGTTCAACGATGCTTTTGGCAATTTGAAAGATTCTACGGTCAAGGTTCAGCTTCCGACCGATACGCTTGGTGCTGTTAGCAGACGTATTCAGAGCGCTATGCAGGATCGCTACATCAAGACCCGTCCGGACACGAACGTGACTAAGGGCATGGATGACGCTCAGATTCGTGCTTATACCGATTCTCTCGAAAAATCTCTGCCGGTAACGGCTGCTCCTGCTGTAAAGTACGAAGCAGTGACGCTTGGCGAAAATGCGTCTGAACAGCAGAAATTCTCTTACCTCATCGGAGTCCAGTTCGGCAACCAGTTCTACAACATTGGCCGCCAGTTCCAGACGGAATTCGATGGCGACTACTTCGTTCTCGGTGTTCGCGATGCTGGCAAGAAGGTTCGCGATACGACCTTTACGATGGTTCTTCCGGACGATTCGCTCAAGGCTGTTGGCAACCGCTATAACGAAAAGATGAAGACTCTTCGTGAAGAAATGGCTAAGAAGGCTCAAGCTGAAGAAGAAAAGCTCAAAGCCGAAGTTGCTTCGCTTCGTGGCGATACGCTTGTGAATGGCATGCCAGCCAAGATGAACTTCAAGGTCAAGGCTACTGGCATTACGGTCAAGGGCGAAGACTTGAGTGCATTCTCGGGCAAGAAGCTTTTGATTTTCTACTTCTCTGCTACTTGCGGTCACTGCGCTCATGCCGCACCGCAGATTCTCGAAATTGCTAAGGAATTTGCTCCGAAGGGACTCACGACTGTTGCTGTCGCTAGCGGTGGAAATAACAAGCCGGGTATTCGTCGCTTTATCGACGATGCGAAGTTCGACGAAACCATCAGCGTCGTTTGGGATGAAGCACGCCAGTTCGGTGAACTCTACAGTGATGGCTACGTTCCGAAGGTCTATCTTGTGAACCCGGATGGCTCCTACAAGGAATACGTCGCATTTGAAAAAGAAAAGGAAGACCTCAAGAAGGAAATTGCGGAACTCCTCAACGGCAAGAACGTCGAATGGAAAATCGAAGTGAAGCAAGCTGCTGATTCTGCAAAGACCGAAGCAAAGCCGGAAGAAAAGAAGGCTGACGCTAAAGCTGCCAAGAAAGCTGCTAAGTAAGATAACCTTCGCGGGAATCTCCTTATACAGTCTTATCAAAACGCATCTCAATGAGGTGCGTTTTTTTTACTGTCCCGGATGGAGCCTGCACTGAGCCTGCCGAATGTGTTCCGGGATCTCCTTTGTTATTTGCAAAAAACACCCCTTTAGCGAAAGCTGCAAATTTTCTAAATTGCGGAAAAAATTGGACAGTCTATGATTATCGCAGAATTTGATGTCGTTGTCGTCGGTGGCGGTCACGCCGGAATTGAAGCAACTCATGCCGCATGGAAGATTGGTGTCAAAACCGCTATGCTTACGATGGACTTGAACGCCATTGGTCGAATGTCTTGCAACCCGGCGGTAGGCGGTGTGGCGAAAGGTCAGATTGTCCGCGATATTGACGCGCTCGGCGGCCTCATGGGTCTTTTGACCGACAAGGCGGGCATCCAGTTCCGCATGCTCAACATGAGTAAAGGTCCTGCTGTTTGGGGACCGCGCGCGCAATGCGATATGAAGTATTATAGCGAAGTTGCTCGCGAAACGATGGAAAGTTTGCGGGGGCTTACGCTGATTCAGGGCGAACTTGCTTCGTTTGATCGCATGAACGACGGTCGTTTGGAGCTCACGCTTTTGAACGGAGACCGTTACATTACGCGTTCTCTTGTGATTACGAGCGGAACGTTCCTTGCTTCTAAAATGTTCACAGGTCTTGAAACGAGCATCGGTGGGCGAGTGGGCGAGCCGAGTGCAGACAAACTTTCGGAATGCTTGGCGAAAAATGGAATTCGTTTACGCCGCTTAAAGACTGGAACGCCGAGCCGCCTCGATCCAGATACCATTGACTTTAACGAATGTGACGTGCAGCACGGCGACGATAAACCGTGGCCCATGAGCGACCGCCATTTTGACGAGAATGGAACTCCAGACAAATTCTGGGGTGACCAAATCAATAAGTTTATCCGCAATGATTGCGTTTGCTGGATTACTCGCACGAACATCAAGACGCACGATATTTTGCGCAGTGGCTTCAAGGATAGTCCGATGTTCAGCGGACGCATCCATGGTAAAGGTCCGCGTTACTGCCCGAGTATCGAAGATAAAATCAACCGTTTTGGCGACCGCGACGGACACCAGTTGTTTCTTGAACCAGAACAAGCCGATATTGGGCGAGTCTATATTAACGGCTTTAGCTCCAGTTTGCCAGCCGATATCCAGCTTGCCGCCATCCACACGATTCCGGGACTCACCCGTGCAAAAGTTTTGCAAATCGGCTACGCCGTCGAATACGATTCTGTCGATGCCACGCAGCTTTACCCGACTTTCGAATGCAAGAATGTTCCCGGCATCTACTTTGCTGGTCAGGTCTGTGGCACAAGCGGTTACGAAGAAGCCGCAGGGCAGGGCCTTATGGCGGGCATCAATGCTGCTCTCAAGGTCAAGGGTGAAGATCCGTTCATTCTCGGGCGCTCCGAAAGCTATCTAGGCGTGATGGTCGATGACCTCGTGAATATCTTGCTTGATGAACCGTACCGCATGTTCACAAGCCGCGCCGAATACCGCTTGTTCCTCCGTAGCGACAACGCAGAAATGCGCCTCAAGGAAAAAGCCCGCAAGATTGGCATGATTAGCGACCGCGACTGGTTTGACTGGGACCGCCGCAAGAACCTCATGGCGGACCTTAAGACGAAATTTGCTGAAACGTCGGCAACGCCCGAAGAAGCGAATGTCATTCTCGAAGCAGGTGGTCAAGCCCTAGCAACGGAGCGCACTCGTTGGATTAACGTGCTCCGCCGTCCGGGAATTGATCCAGAAACGTTTTTCAAGGTTGCAGCCCCTGATGCCCAAATTACACGCCGCGACCAGTGGTACATGTACGCCGAAGAACTTTATGCCGGATTCTTTGACCGTCAGGAACGCGAAATCGACGACCAGAAGAAGATGGAAAAAGTCAAGCTTTCGCCGGATTTGGACTACATGTCGATTACAGCCATTAGTATCGAAAGCCGCCAGCGCCTGAATGCCCATAAGCCGCTCACGCTCGGACAAGCAAGCCGTGTCCCCGGAATCCGTCCCGCTGACATCACCGTCCTCGCACATTGGCTGGATTCTAGGAGTTAATAGTTCTGAGTTACTAGGGTGCCTTCGGCACAGTTTATAGTTCCAAGTTACTAGTTACTAGGGCGACTTCGTCGCAGTTTCTAGTAACTAAAGTCTAGTAACTAGCCCGAAGGGCGAAGTAACTATTAACTAGTAACTGCACCAAAGGTGCTTGTAACTATTAACTAGTACCTAGTAACTAAGTTCTAGTAACTGCGGCATAGCCGCCCCGCACTTGCATTTTTGAAAAAATTTTCTATCTTTGCGCGCGTCAATCATTCATTTTTTCCAAGAGGTATATTATGGCAGAAGAAGCAGAAGTCAAATCCACAGAAGAAGTTAAGCCTCAGGAAACAAAATCCCAAGAAAAATCTCAAGTAAAGAAGGCTCCGTCCAAGAAAAAGCGTCCGTTCAACGGTAAGCGCAAGGGTGGCGCTCCTGCTGCTAAGAAGCCGGCTATCTTTAGTGATTCCCTGGAAGAACGTTTCCCCAACCTTGCTGCAAAGCTCAAGAAGTCCATCGAAGATGGTATCAAGCAGAAGATCAAGGACGCTCAGAACGATCCTAAGGTCAAGGCCGCCTCTAAGAAATTTGCAGAAGAAAAGTAATCGCTTTTCAAGCTTGCTTTTGAAATGTCTCCGCTCGCTGCGGAGGCTTTTTTTATGTTGCCAAAAAACACGCCAATAGTTAATTTTATGGTGTTTACGGGAGCTCGTAGAACGGGCTGAGAGGAAGTTTAAAACTTCGACCGAACCTGATTTGGATAATGCCAACGTAGGGAGGTTCTTTTGGTCGCAAATCAAGTTAAAATCAATGGTGAAGATGTCGCAGCTGCAGGCATGACGGTCGCTGAATATCTCGCTTCTGCTCAATACGATTTACGACGCATCGCAGTCGAACGTAATTGCGAAATTGTCCCAAAATCAAAGTACGCCGAAGTTGTCCTTGAAACGGGCGATGTCGTTGAAGTTGTGAACTTTGTCGGAGGCGGGTGATGGCCTGCTGTAAAATTCCCTCGCCGGAAGAAATTAGGCGAGCTCTTGTTCAAAAACAAGGCGAACTCATCACAGAAAAGCTGTCTCAAGCGACTGTCGCTATATGCGGACTTGGCGGTCTAGGCTCGAATATTGCAATTTGCCTTGCCCGTGCTGGCGTGAAAAAATTAATTCTTGTTGATTTTGACAATGTCGATGTGACGAATTTGCAACGGCAGCAATATAAGGCGTTCCAAGTCGGAATGCCCAAAGCAAATGCTCTTGTTGAAAACCTGAAAGAAATCGCGCCCTATGTCGAACTCGATGCTTGCAACGAAAAAGTTACCGAAGAAAACATCGACAAGTTTGTGCAAAATGCCGATGTCGTCTGCGAAGCGTTCGACAATCCCGAAGCAAAGTCCATGTTAGTGAACGCTGTTCTTGAAAAGTATCCGCAAAAAAATCTTGTGGCTGCATCTGGAATGGCTGGGACGGATAACGCCAATTCGATTGCGACTCGAAAAATTTCAAAGCATTTTTATTTATGCGGGGATGGCAAAAGCGATGTCAACGAAGGACTTGAACTTTTAGCTCCGCGAGTCATGGTCTGTGCTGCACACCAGGCATTGACGGTTATTCGGATTATATCCGGTCTTGAAGTTTAACAAAAGGAAGTTTAAATGAATACTGATAAACTTATCATTGGTGGTCACGAGTTCGATTCTCGCTTTATTCTAGGTTCAGGAAAATATTCTCTCAAGCTTATCGAAGCCGCAGTTCATGATGCTGGAGCTCAGATTGTAACGCTTGCCGTCCGTCGTGCAAACACCAAGGAACACGAAAACATTCTGGACTACATTCCGAAAAACGTCACGCTCTTGCCGAATACGTCGGGTGCTCGCAATGCCGAAGAAGCTGTCCGCATTGCTCGCCTCTCTCGCGAACTGGGTTGCGGCGATTTTGTGAAAATAGAAATCATGCGTGATACCAAGTATCTTTTACCGGACAATGCAGAAACCATCAAGGCTACGGAAACGCTTGCAAAAGAAGGTTTTGTCGTGATGCCGTACATGTACCCGGATTTGAATGTCGCTCGCGACCTCGTGAATGCCGGTGCCGCCGCAGTGATGCCGCTTGCTTCTCCAATTGGGTCGAATAAGGGACTTTGTACGAAAGAATTTATTCAAATCTTGATTGACGAAATTGAACTCCCGATTATCGTAGATGCGGGCATCGGTAAACCGTCCGAAGCTTGTGCCGCCATGGAAATGGGTGCCGCTGCTATTATGGCGAACACCGCTCTTGCAACCGCAGGCAACCTCACGCAGATGGCTACAGCTTTCAAGCTTGCTATTGAAGCAGGACGTAACGCTTACCTCGCAGGGCTTGGTCGCGTACTTTCCCGTGGAGCTTCTGCATCCGATCCGTTGACAGGATTTTTGAGAGATTAGGCTTTAGGCTATAGGTATTAGGTGTCAGGTGTCAGGTAATAAATCGCACCGAAGGTGCCAAATTAACCTAACTCCTGTAACCTGTGACCTGAAACCTTAGAATGATTATTGACTAACGATTAATACAATGACTAACGAACGCAAAGACAACAATTATTTTTTTGATTCTGGGAATCTTTCTCCTGCGGCTCTTGAACGCAAGCACAGGATTGAAACGGATCCATCTGTCCGTACCGACATTATGCAGTATTTGCCGGGAATGGAAGTCATCCAGTCTGACATTCGCGATAAAGTGCTCGCTCAATTTGAAAGTTACGATGCTTCAAAATACACCGCTCGCGATGTGAAATTCGCTTTGCAGCACGACACTTGCACGATAGAAGATTTCAAGGCTCTGCTTTCCCCGGCGGCAGCTCCGTTCCTCGAAGAAATGGCCGCCAAGGCGAAGATTGAAACAGGACGGCACTTTGGCAATAACGTTTACCTGTTCACTCCGCTGTACATCGCAAACTACTGCGAAAACTATTGTGTCTATTGCGGATTCAACTGCTACAACCACATCAAGCGCATGCAGCTCAACATGGAGCAAATTGAGCATGAGATGAAAGTCATCGCCGATAGCGGCATGGAAGAAGTCTTGTTGCTCACGGGCGAAAGCCGTGCGAAGAGCAGCGTCGAATACATTGGCGAAGCTTGCAAGCTCGCTCGCAAGTACTTCAAGCTCGTCGGCGTAGAAGTTTACCCTGTGAATGTCGATGAATACAAGTATTTGCATGAATGCGGCGTGGATTACGTGACGGTCTTTCAGGAAACGTACGATCGCAAACGTTACGAACAGCTCCATTTGCTCGGCCACAAACGCGTGTTCCCGTACCGCTTTGATTCGCAGGAACGCGCCCTCATGGGTGGCATGCGTGGTTGCGGATTCTCCGCATTGCTCGGGCTTTCGGACTTCCGTCGCGACGCCCTCGCTAGCGCTTTGCATGTCTATTACTTACAAAAGAAGTATCCGCATGCTGAAATGAGCCTTAGCTGTCCGCGTCTTCGTCCGATAGTGAACAACGAAAAAATCAGTCCGCTCGATGTCCACGAAAAGGAACTTTGCCAGGTGCTCTGCGCTTACCGCATATTCCTCCCGTTCGTAGGCATTACGGTTTCGAGCCGCGAAAGCAAGGAATTCCGCAATGGCATCGTAAAGATTGCTGCGACAAAAATTTCTGCAGGCGTATCGACCGGCATTGGCGACCACGAAAGCAAATACAGCGGTCACGATGACGGGGAAGGTGGCGACGAACAATTCGAAATCAACGACGGTCGCAGCATTGGCAAAATGTACGCCGACATGAGTGACGAAGGCATGCAGCCTGTGCTAAACGATTATCTGTACGTATAATCGTTATTGCGAAATGTTATTTGCAAGAATACGGAAAACGCGGAGCTTAAGCTCCGCGTTTCTTATGCTTCGGTTTAATTTGAACATCTATCTTCTCTTTCCGCTGTTGGCACAACCTCTTCTACCATAGGTCGAGAAACAAACTCCTTGATCTGTTCTGTAGGCCGCTTCATACGTTTTGCCATGGGGGAGGAGGTAAACTTCAACTGATGTGCCGCCGAACATGCCTTCTGTCCAGCGTACGCTCATGGTGTAACGAGTGTTTTCATCTTTTGTTCCATGATTGAGTGCTTTACTTGTGAAAAGCGGCTTTTTAGGAGCGGTTCGGTAGTCTGTTTCATTTCGAGAGTTCTTATATGCGGTCGATGAGTATGTTTGACCACTTTTTGCGATTTTATCATGTTTATTATTGTCGGTTAATCTATCTGCAATAATTTCTGCGACACCTTCAAAACCGCTTTCTTTTAGTGCTGTGTACCATGTTCCGCCATTGCCAATCATTCTGCAGATATTGTAACTATTGTTCGCACTACCATGTTCTCCTTGCACGTTGATGGATAAGCCATTATGCAATTCGATGACAAAAAGTGTAGCGCCAGCATCGGACTTCAGACCTTGTTCCAGTTTGTTTAGGTCTTGATTCTTGTTCTTTATAGGCGTGTAATTTGACAAGGCGCTAAGGTCCTCAATCAATGCAATATTGAGTGCGTCTCTAAGATGGTAGAGCTTTGTCAAGTCCACCTTTTGACGCGTCGTCTCGATCACATTGAAGTATTTGGGGACGGCGACACCTCCCAGGATGCTTACGATGATCGTAGTGACCATCAGTTCCATAAGAGTAAACCCGCGGTGTGAATGTACGTTTTTCATAATTCTCCCTCCGATTTATTTTCGCTCTTTTGGTAGTTTAATGTAAGAAAAAATACATTTCGTAGGGTATAAGCTATAATCTATATCAAAAAAAATTTTTTGCTGTGAGGTTACGCACTTTTGCATAGCACACGCAGGAGTATTCCAAATTGGAATTCGTTTTTTACTAATTTTTCGCCACCATGAAATCTTTGGATACTACACTTTATTTTATTACAGATAGTACTAGCGTACCCGCTGAACGTTTTTTGCCTACAGTCGAAGCCGCTTGCAAAGGCGGGGCTACTCTCATCCAGCTTCGCGAAAAGAACCGTTCGACCCGCGAATACATGGAACTTGCCTCAGCCACTCACGAGATTACCAAGCGTTATAACATTCCGTTAATTATCGATGACCGCGTTGATGTTGCTCTTGCTATTGGGGCGGAGGGCGTTCACGTAGGGCAAACGGATATGCCCGTTCACATCGCTCGAAAGCTGATGGGCGAGGATAAAATTGTTGGCGCAACGACGAAGACTGTTCCGCAAGCTCTCGAAGCGTACGAGCAAGGTGCAGATTATTTGGGAGTTGGTGCCATTTATCCGACGACTACTAAGGTGGTTACAATCCTCACGAGTGTCGAAACGTTGAAATCGATTGTGAAAGCCGTTCCTATCAAGGTCAATGCAATTGGCGGACTTAATAAAGATAATATTGATGTCCTCAAGGGGTCTGGAATTTCTGGCATCTGTGCCGTGTCTGCAATTATGAAGGCCGCAGATCCAGAAAAAGCAACCCGCGAACTGAAGGCAGCTACGCTGCAATTAGTGGTTAGTGGCTAGTGGTTGGTGGTTAGGATTTAGAAAGTGGTTAGTGGTTAGTGGCTAGTGGTTAGGTATGGAAGAACCCTTTATAATCGCATTCCTATTTACTAATCACTGTTTACTAACCACTGCCTACTGTTTACTAACTACTATTTACTATATTTCCCC
>CAMZGI010000058.1 GCA_947306305.1 uncultured Fibrobacter sp. | reverse complement strand
CTATCTCCACGCAAAAGAGGCAAGCTTAAGCTTGCCTCTTTTGTTTTATCCATATAACACCAAATTCTAACAACTAGTAACTGCGGCTCCGCCGCACCTCTCGTCTGTAGCCCGCGAATGCGGGCGTTCTTTCGTCTTTCGTCTAATCAAATATCCCACTTGACTCCGAGCTTTAGCTGCGTAAGCGCCGTGCGTTCCGCAAGAATTCCCTTGTAAAAGTTGGGCAAATCAACATGACGCTTGTAATTGCGTTCCAACCCCAAATAGTAGCTCATCTTCCAGTGCCGCCACGAGACCTGCCCCCCATAAGTAATATTGAGCTTCTTTATTTTCTCGTATTCGCTATCAGGACCATCAACGACAAAGCCATAGAACAAATTCATCTTGCCTTCAATCGTAATCTTGTTCTTAAACTTGTAAGAAATTCTAGAGCGAAGCACGGGTCCAATCCATTGAGCCAGCTTCTTTTGATACACAAGGTCATCGTACGTTGCGGTTGAATCGTTCATGTAAAAATCGAGAGAACGGTAGTAAGACTTATAATCAAAAGCGGAGTCCGCCTCGAATTTTGCGCCTAGATACACGGTTCCATTCAGCCCCACCGGAACAGTCCTATGCCATGCCGCATACAGAGCATACGACATCGGACCAGAGGTCTGGTAAAACGCCCACGCCACAGCGCCAATGCGTTGTTTTTCAAAACGGTAAAAATCCTTCTCGAACCAGAGGTAAAAATCAGACGAATACTTGTCGCCCTCGATATTAAAATCATAGCCAGCGTCCAAGAGCAAGGAACGACGCATCAACGTGTATTCAAGTCCAAGCGTTAAATTCCAGTCGTTCGTATCGAGCACCGACATGTTGTCGTTGTTCAAAAAGTAATCGCCCTGAGCAGAGATTGCAAAAGTATGCGACCACGAACCAGACATGTAATCCAAATACGGGTTCACGTTCAAAAACAGGTCGCCGCCCATTTCGCCTTCGTCCAAGCCCGTTTCTTTGTAATGCATGCCATACAAGCCAAGTTCGCCCGAAACATGGAATTCCCACGAGCTAGCCTCACTCGCCGAATCACCTTTAGGCGAACCCAGAGCCGCATTGTATTCGCGAATAATGCCCAACAGTTCCTCAGTATAAGGCCCCGGTAACGCGGCAGCTTCTTCAAACGCCTTTAACGCGGCTCGAATATCGCCCGCCTCTTCCGCTTTCATCGCACGGTAATACGCTTCTTGCTGCGTTTCGGCAAAAAGCGCAGTTGCAAGCAACAAAACAAAACCAATCCAACGAATCATTTATTTTCTCGAAGGGAAGTCCTTGACCAAATCGGGACGTTTAGGGGTCTCAACCTTCGGGCTTTTTTCGGGCATTCGCGGTTCGAACGGACGCATCGGCATATTTCGGCGGCCTTGCCCTTTTCTAGGATCAAACTTCATCGGTCCGCCGCCCCGTCCACCACCCATGGGGCCACCAATCATTCCACCAAACGGCGGCTCCACCACAGGATTTTTCATCCACGGATTTTCATCCTGCTTTTGTTCGCGGGCTATATCGTTCTTTGGAGTTTCAGGCTTGCTTTCGATAGGCTTTTCGACAGCCGGGAGCGTTTCTGCAGCCGGACGCAGAGCATTTTTTTCGGCTGCGGAATTTTCTCTCAAGTTCTGCAAAATTTGTTGGCGCGCGACACGACGTTCTTCACGCAATCTTTGCCAGTCCACGTTTTCTTTTTCCGAAAGATTCGGAACGTTGTCAAAAGTCGCATTGCGTTCGACCGGTGTCAAGACACTAGCCGCAGGGCGAGAATCCATATCGTTTGCCATAGCGGCCACAGCCACCATCGCAGACGCCACCACCATCTTTTTCATAGACAACCTCCTAAATAAGGACTTCTCCATTTTGCCTACCTGCATCCTTACACCTTAAAATCTTCTTTTTTCAAGTTCAAGCGCTCCATGATTTCACGCAGCACCTTGCGGTCAATACCCAAAATTGTCGCCGCCAGCGTGAGGTTCGCATTCGTGTCCTTGAGAGCGCGCGAAATCACTTCGCGTTCGACCGCTTCGCGGGCTTCCTTGAGCGTTCTCGGCGAAGCCTTCGCCTGCACCTGAACATCGTCAAGGCCCAAGTCCTTGGGCTGGATTACGCCATGAATCGCCTGCACCAAACCTTTCTGGACTCGGTTTTCGAGTTCGCGCACGTTGCCCGGCCAATGATACCCGAGCAAAGCCTTTTCGGCACTGCGGCTCAAATGGAACTTTCCGCGGCCATATTCTGCGCCATAGCGTTCGATAAAGTTCTCTGCAAGCAGAACCACGTCTTGGCCGCGATCGCGGAGCGGCGGAAGTTCGAGCGGCAACACCTGAATGCGGAAATAAAGGTCTTCACGAAAACGCTTTTCGCGAACCGCTTGTTCCAAATCGACATGCGTCGCGCTGATGACACGCACGTTCACCGGAATTTCACGGTTGTCGCCCACACGCGTAATGTGCTTTTCTTGCAGCACGCGCAAAAGCTTCACCTGCATGTTGAGCGGAAGTTCGCCAATTTCATCTAAGAAAATCGTTCCGCCATCGGCTTCTTCAAAGAACCCTTTGCGGTTTTCAATCGCGCCCGTAAACGAGCCTTTTGCATGCCCAAACATGAGCGATTCCATCAGGTGCTCTGGGATTGCGCCGCAGTTCACGGCTATAAAAGGCTTTTCGGCACGAGGACTATGCTTGTGGATGTAACGAGCAACAACTTCTTTGCCTGTACCCGTTTCGCCACGGACAATGACCGGGAGCGGGAGCGGAGATAGCTTGTCCGCCATGGCTATGACGTTTTCCATGACTTTTGACGAATAAACTATTCCATCACGGCGAACAACATTTTTCAACGTGTCCAAAGATTCTTTATCGCGCAAACGGTTGTAAGCGGCAAATGCAAACTTTTCGCAAACCGCCACAAACGAATCAAATAGTTCGCTGTCTTCTTCGGTAAACGGTTCCTTGCGAGCCGCACGTTGCAAATAGAGATACCCCGCCTCGGAATCGGGAGTCCTGAACGGCGACACCATAATGCTCGTAAGCTGGTTCTGCACAATCGACTTCGACAAATCCACCGACTCGTCGTCTAGCTGGTTCCACACGACAGCGCGCTTTTCGTTCTTGGCTAGCTTGATAGCCGAAATAGAAATGGAAACTTTTTCGGGATTCGAAAAATGGAGCGGTTCTTCGCCACCAATATCTAACACAGCGGCATCCGCATGCAAAACCCCTTTTGCCACTTCCAAAATCTTGGGGAAAAGAGCCCTTGGCAATTCTTCGTCCAAAAGCGTCTTGACCACATCAAGCATCTTTTCGGTGGCAAGCATTGATTCCGATTTCATAACAAAACCTTTAGCGTTAACGTGTCACTAGACTGTTATTTGACCGTAGGCACAGGGAGATCCAAAAGCAAGCTATCGACCTTCAAATTGGGAGCTTTTTCAACTTCTGACGAGGATTCCAAGGTCCTCGACCGCTTTAAAAGCAAGTCGCCAGTCGCATCGATACCGAAACTCATTGTCCCACTTGTAAACAACAATGCAATCAGAATTAATATAAACAGCAAAACGCCGAAAACGCTGCATTTTAGCCATTTATTTTTCTTTTGAACGACAAACGGAAGCCCATTTTCTATAGAGTCTGGAACTTTTAGTGCCACATTTCGGAGGTTTTTCGCATCGACAAACTGAGACACGCAAAAAGCCAGCGCGACATCGCCGCCACTCACTTTATTTAACGCGATTTCTAAAAGTTCATCGAGTTCGTCCAAGTCATCGACACGTTCCGAAGCGTCAGAACGGACAAGCCCCGGCCACAAAGGTTCAAGCGCAGAAAGCTGCAACGCGCCATCCGCTGAATCAAAAAATCCCGTCGAATAAAGCTTTTCCGAGATGTTCAAATTCTGCACATTCGCCATCTGCTCGGCAAACTGCTCGTAACCATCTGCATGCACAAGCTCTTCGCCCGCAATCCAGCGATACAGCAAAAGCCCAAGGCTAAAAAGGTCGCTCTTTTCGTCAGGACGCTTCCCTTGAAAGCGTTCAGGCGCCGCATAGGCAAGGGCTCCCGGCCCGACAATTCCGCAATCAATCAGAACCGCTTGCAAGCCTTTACTAGCCGTAAAGACCACGTTCGCGGGGCTCAAGTCGCCATGCGACACGCCCAGTTTTTGCAATTCCATCAGCGTTTTTACGACTTGCCGCAAAGCCAAAAGAGCGACAGCCACCGGCATACGCCCCACCTTGTCCGAAGACACGCCGTCGATATAGTCGTAAATCAGGTAAGGCGTTCCGTTTCGGAAGCCCCATTCTTCAATGCGGTACAATCCCGAAGTACGCACTTTGTACGCACTCTCTATAATTTGTTCGTCAAACGAGAACCCGTCTTTGTACCACTTGACCACGTAAGGCGAACCAGCCACATTGAGCAAATAGACAGAAGCCTCGCCGCCATCATGCAGCAAGACGCCCCCCGTCACAGAATCGAGAAGCGAAGACTTGTTCCTCATAGCTTACCCGAATACACCATGGCCTTGAGCGAATCTTCAGCCACCTTGGTCCACTTGGCGAGGACCGCATCCTGAGGCAGAGCCTCGTGCCCCATCGACCAGATGTCCCACGCCGATTCGTAATCGCGAGCGTTCCAGTAAAGGTTCCCAAGATTCACGTAAGCCGACGCGAACTTGGGTTCACGCGTCACGATGTACGCATAAATTTTCTTAGCGCCATCAACATCGCCTTTTGCGCCAAGAATCAAAGCCTTGAGGTTGTAGCTAAAGTAATTTTCCGAATCGAGCTGAATGGACTGGTCCAAAAGCGAGAGCACCCTCGCCTGTTCGTTCTCCGAGAGCATCGCGCGGGCAAGGTAAAAAAGAGCCGTCGAATACATGGGCTTGATTTTTTCGCTACTATCGACGACAGACAAAATTTTAAACTCGCGAACGGTGCGTTCCCACAAAGCAAACGTGCTTTCTCGCAAACGTTCCTTGTCTTCGGCAATGGCATAGTAGGCAATCGCAAGACCGTAACGGGCATCCCTGTTGGCAGGTTCCCGGTCCAAGACTTTCGAGAAGTTCAAAACCGCGCGGTCGTAATCGCCAATGCGCAGAGCTTCGTCGCCACGGTTCATTTCGCTAGAGCACGCGCAAAGAATTGATGCGACAAGTATCGCAACAAACACCACGACAGCGTTATACAAACGATTATGAACAACCCGGCATTGCATGGTGTAAGTATATATAATTTAGACGAGAGGCGGCGGAGCCGCAGTTAATAGTTACTAGAGCTTAGTTGGCAGAACTTAGTATTAGTTGGCAGAACTCAGAACTTAGAACTTAGAGAGGCGGCTTCGCTGCGGAATTCTAATGCATCAAAAAACGCACTCCCGAATTCAGGAACGCGTTTTTCTAACAACGAAATTTATCTAAAACTTACTTGTCGATTTCGTACTGAGCAACAAGGTTGCCTTCGGCATCAAGAGCACGGACAACGTTTTCGTCACGCTGGAGAGTGAGGTTCATGGTTTCGCCCTTCGTCGTGGTGTACTGCACAGAGAGGGTGCCATCTTCGTTCTTCACAGCGGCAACAGAATTGCCCTGAGCGTCCTTTTCGTAGTAGGAATCGCCAGAAGCGACCGGATTAGAGCCCGTCCAGAATTCAACGGTATTGAGGACCAAGCCGTCAATAAGCCAAATACTGATTTCATAGACCGGGAAAACCCACATGAGGAAGTGGACGCATGAGTTAATCCACTTGTTGCCCAATGAGCCGTTCCAGCGGTGGATCTTCTTAGTGAAGGCGTAGCTACCATAGCAGCCAGAAAGAACGATCGTTCCTGCACAGAGCAAAGCGAGGAATGCTTTTTTCATATTTACAATCTCCTTAAATAAAATTGTCTTTTTGTAGAAAAAAATATAAGAAAGATTATGGAGATTGGTAGAATAGAGCTCTGTGTAATCCATAAATTTACAAAAAACTACAAAATGCCCGTGACAAGCGTCACATAAGGACGAAGCACCCGCAAACGGTTCAAGTCGCGTGGCTTCACCCAGCGAAAATCGTCGTATCCACATATATGGACAAAATTTTTTTTGAGCTCCACCTCGTATCCCCAAAGATGGACATCCTCTTCGAAACCCTCTATTTTAAAAGGAAAATCGACAGTTCCCAGAGATTTTAACCTTCGAGGCACAACCGTCAAACGTTCAAAAAAGACCCTTTCAAGCGCATCTTCAAGCGTTTCATCCCCCTCCAAAGATTCCGTCGGGAGTTCCCAAAAGCCCGAAAAAGCACATCCAGCCGCCCTTTTGCACATCAAAATACGCCCATTTCGCCTGACAATTCCGCAAATAGCCAGCATTTTACCCCTCTAAAACTAAAGTTTTAAACTTTTCTCTTTATTTTCTTTTATTTTTTTTATAAATCTACAAATATCATACAAGAAAGATATTTTACGTCGAATTGGGAAAGGAGCACACTCTATGAAAACGATTACCAAAATTGTTAGCATTGTCGCATCCATCGCTGTCTCGTCTATCTTTGCTGCCAAGGCCCCGCAAGCAAAGCCCGTGGTCAAGCAAGAACCGCTTGCCGTCTGGATTATGCCGAACGGAGCGTCTCCTCAAGAAAAGCTTGAACAAAGGCTGAACCTTTACACCAAGAAAACAGGCATTAAGACTAGAGTTGTCGTGCTCGACTGGGGAGAAGCCTGGAACCGCATTTCTACAGCTCTCTCCTCCGGCGTTGACGCACCAGACGTTCTACAGCTTGGCACCACATGGATTCCCTACTTTGCTTCCCGTGGCGAAATCAAAAACCTGAACCAATGGCTCCCCGATATAGATTCGACACGATTTGTCCCCGTCAGTTGGAACACGACGCATATCGATTCCGACACGAACATTTACTCCATCCCATGGTTTATCGACATCCGCCCCATCCTCGCCAACAAGCGTATTCTTAAAAAGTACAACATTACGCCCGAAAGCGTCGCAACATTCGACGGATTCACAAGCACCATTAGAAAAGTCAACAACAGCCGAGAGACTCTCGACGACGGAACAAGAGTCCATGCATTTGCATTTCCAGGTAAAAGCGACTGGAACTTGCCGCACAACTTCGCTCCCTGGATTTGGAGCAATGGCGGCGATTTCATTTCTAAAGACCAAAATGGCAAATGGAAAGCAAGCATCCTCACACCCAAAACCATTTATGGTATCGCCAAATACTTGAGCTTTGTGCTTGACACCCTCGTGAACACGGAAGCCTTGCAAATGAACACGGCGCAGATTGTCCAGCACTTTAACGCGGGCGAACTCGCTTTTATAGTGAACACTTCCGAAGTCATTATGCAAACGAGAATTGATGGCGCTAAAGGTGGACTTTCCAACACGAGAATCGGCAAAGACAGCGTGATGGCGCTTCCTATCCCGACCGGCACGGAAGGTTCCATCTGCTTTATTGGCGGAAGCAATCTCGCCATTCCGGCCAAGAATGAAAGACCCGAAGCACTCGACCTTTTGCTGTTCCTCACGAACGACGAGAACTTGAACTCTTACACGCAGCAAATCGGCATGCTCCCGACATCGAAAAAAGTGCTCAAGAAATGGTCCAAGGACGAAGACTACAAGACCATCGTCACGATGCTCGACGCAGGCAAGGCCTACAACGCCCTTCCTGAATGGGGCGACATCGAACAGATTCTCGGTTCTATGTTCAGCGCCATCTGGGATCACCTCGAAATTCCAGCACTTTACTCCGAAGAGAAAATTTACGAGATTCTCATGAACTACTCGCACGAAATCAACAGACGCCTGAACCACAGGAACACAGACGACCTCACGTTCGCCGAATTTCGCACCACTTGGCACAAGGCTCTTAACATCAAGGATAAAAGCAGCAACCGCCACATCACAGAACAGCCCAAGCCCAACGTAGAAGAAGACACCGGTTTTAGCGCCACCCCATGGATTTTTGCCATTGCAGTGCTTGTCGGATTCATTTTCGCATTCAGCCGCCGCAAAAAACGCTAATCGGGTAGCTAAATTTTAAACAAGAAATCGCCATGAGTAGCCTTAAAGTATCAAGTCTCACGAACAGCATCATTATCAAGAGCCTAGTGCTTTTGATAATTTCGATGATTGTCATTGTGATGATTGGAACGTATGTCTTCACTCAAAAACAAATGAAGACGACGCTCAAGCTGAGTTACGACACCAACGAAACCCAGCTGCAACAATTAGCAAACACCGCAAACAACGAAATGGAGCAATTCGCAAGCCGACTGACATTGCTTGCGAAAACTTCCGAAATCCAGAGCATGGACAAGTTTACTGCAGCAGGCTATCTCAAAAGTTTCAACATCTCGTCGCTGTTTATTTCGGGCGAATCGATTTCGCTATTCGACAGGAACTACAACCTTATCTGCAACAACTCCATGCTGGGTTCAGTCAAAATCAGCTACCCCATCGAGTTCAACCGCATTTCGCCGCACCGTCCGACAATTTCCCCCTGGTACCGCGATTCGGACGGCACCCCCAAACGTGCATTTGGCGTTGTCGTGTCTGACCGAGCCCACGGCGACGGGCGACTCGTTTCGAACTTTTCGATCCGCAGACTCTGGAAATTCTTCACGGACTACAAAGTCGGGCAGAACGGAATTCTCATTGCATGCAACGGACAAGGCGAAATCCTCTACCACCCCGACATGAGGACGTGGCTGGACGGAGTCCACAAGATTTCGGAACTTGGTCTTGGCGACATGAACATCAAGCAGGACTTGAACAACACCGTGCAGTTCCTTACGCTAGAAGACGGGAAAACCTATTTAATCAATAGGACGTTCAACCCGACCTACGACCTTGGTCTAATTGCATTACAGCCAAAGTCCGAAATCGACGCGCAAGTTTCTTCCGTGAAGCATGTAAGCCGCATCATCCTCTACAGCTCCATCATCGCCATCTTGCTCGTGTCCCTCTGGCAAATCTTGATTGTCTGCAAGCCGCTGAACGACTTGATTGACCACATTTCGCAGATTACCGAAGGCAACCTGAACATCGAAAAGTTCAACGCCAAGAGAAGCCAAGACGAAATCGGCAGACTCGCCAAGGTGTTCAACCAGATGCACGAGATGATCAAGCGACAAATCCAGGAGCTCAACGAGCACAGGGACATGCTTGAAAAAGAAGTCAAGGAACGCACGTACGAGCTAGAACAAGCTAACAAAAAGCTAGACATTATTTCGAGAACGGACGAACTCACGCAGTTGCCCAACCGCCGCGACATGCACAGGACTATCGAAAAAGAAGTGAATCGCGCAAACCGCCTGAATAGATCGTTCAGCATAATCTTTATCGACATCGACCATTTCAAGAATGTAAACGACACTTACGGACACGCCGCTGGCGATGCCGTCCTCAAATCGGTCGCGGGCACAATCCGCAGCTTGCTCCGCAAATACGACGTGCTCGCCCGTTACGGCGGCGAAGAATTTTTGACGCTCCTCCCAGAAACGGAATTGAAAGATGCTGCCCATGTTGCAGAACGATTCCGCAAACAGATTGAAAACCAGACCATTTTCTTTGGCGGTCAAGAGATCAAGGTGACCATTACGCTTGGCGTAGCCCAGTTCGACAGCCGCCTTGGCGCAGAACGCTGCATCCAGCTTGCAGACAAAGCGCTTTACGACGGCAAGGAACAAGGCCGCAACAGGGTCATCATCTGGAACGACGAAATGGCAAAACAAGACAGCGAAGAAAAAAATTCGTAAAAGAAGCCTAAACCTTGAATTCCGTCAAGTAGCTCTCGTTTATTTGAAAATTACTTATAACATTTAAAAAGCTCCTAAACTAAAAGAATATGTTATATTTATTATAGGTTGTGAATAGGAGTACAAATGAAGGCATTTTGTAAATTATTTATGGCGTATGCCATATCAACTTGTGTTTATGCACAAGTTCCAATTTCTGTAGAAGCTTTTGACGAGCAAGGGAACAATTCAGGTCAATTGACGCTCCGATTGAAACTTACAAACAATACTACAGATACATTATACAATATACATGCAAAATACTTTTTGAATTACGAAAGAAATCGAGCCCTAAATGTTTCTCCATACTATATGGAAGGTGCAACAGCAACTATCGATACTTTAGGCGATTATCTTGCAGTAAATATCGGAATTACAAAACTCGCTCCAGGTGTATTTCCGAATGCTAGCGGAATCAGTCTTGGCATGAATTATACAGACTATAATTCATTCAATAAGTCTGATAATTTTAGCTATCCCGGAAACAACGGATTTACCGAAACTGAGAAAATTCCTGTTTATTACGGTGACGTTTTACTTGCAGGAATATCCCCTGGCATGTTGCCTGATGCAAATCCAATATCTCTAATTTCAGGCTCAGAACTTTTATTAGACTCAACCAAAAGAGTGCGTTTCGCATGGCGCGAAGTTGAGGGGGCTAATAGCTACAGACTGACAATTCTTTCGGCATCTGATTCAAACGTGTTAGTTCAAAAAGAAACTGAAAAAAACCGAATAGATACCGCATTAAATGAAGGTTCGTATTACTGGAGAGTGGAGTCTTCTGAATATTCTGTTGGAAATGGAGCATGGGACAATATTGTCGATTTTACCAAACAAACTTGGAATACGCTCCATACTTTTTTTAATAACATTATTATTGATTATATTAATCCGCTAATAGATACACCTTTGGCAGCACGTAAAGACACTTATCTTTTGGACCCTAAATGGGGAGAAATGGCGATAGACCGTGAGTGGGATAGACCTCATTGGCATCACGATCATTATGATGAAGAAGAACACTATAGATGTTGGGTTGTCGGAGCACAAATGTTAAACCATTTTTATGGCGGAAACATAACACAAGACGAAATAAAATTGAATTTTAAAAACACTTACACATCAAACAAACCTATGTTTAATGATTCTGCATTGTACGGAATCCTTGGGGCATTTTTGCACTATAATCAAGGTGGAGCAGACCATGACATGCTCATTATAAACAGCATGATTCCATGGGTTTTGAACGATTATACCATTCTGAATAGAAACGATCGTTCACCGACAGAAAATGAAGTAAAGATTTGGCTAAACGATTCTGTTCCACTTTATATATGGACCTTTGAAACTGAAAAAAATGGAAGTCATGTTATGATTATTGATGGTTACAAAAAGACAAACAATAATAAATTCTTTGTTCATATAGTTAATACAGATAATGATGGACACACAGCATGGTCTTCCCTAGACTCCATTGGTATCAGAGGATTTATAGCTCCTCAAGTTACAGGAGAAGTTCGCAAAACTGATTCTCTCATTCATTGGGATCATGATGAAGATGGCCTGAAAGACTATGATGAAATATTTCGTTTTGGAACAGACCCTTTAAATTGGGATACAGATGGGGACAGTATTGACGATAAAACAGAAATCATGTCTTACACAATTTTGGAAAAAATTACAGGCAAAGACCGATATAGCTGGAAACTGGGAATCACAGATTTATCTTATGCCGATGTTAATATGAATAACACAAGAAAAGAGCATGATTTTGATTCCGATAGTGGTGGAATTAATGATGGGGCTGAAGATGTAAATAGAAATGGTTTAATAGAAGATGGTGAATCGAATCCATTTATTCCAGATGATGATTACATTTCGATAAACGAATATTATTTACCTGACACCCTTGTTGTTTACGCTCTTGAAGATTTACGATGGAACGATGGAGTTAGATGCTTTTACAATTCAAAAAACTGTAATGTTGCATCAGCGTCGAAAAAAGAAAACTTTGCGGTGATTATAGGATGTGCATCAAAGGTGAATTCCATTGATACGAAAGGAGGTGTTTTTTTAAGGAGTAGATCGTATGTTATAGGAAATATCAGATTTTTCACTTTGCCTCACAAAAAACTTCAACTAGAAACACAAATAAACGTTGATTATAACAGGATATCTTTTTCTGTTTATGAATCGCTTTGGCCTTATAAAATACCAGAACTTCCTCCCACACCAACCATAGGAAACTCAATTAAAGAAGTTTTCCATAACGAAACATATACCTTGAAAGATGGCGATAATTTCAGTACACTAAGAGTTCATCCTGGAGGAAAAATAATGATAGAACCAGGAGAAATAACTATTGGAAATATCCAATTAGAATCGGGAAGTCGAATTCAATTTACAGAACCAGGAAAAAGAACTGTCATACATGCAAATGGTTCTACAATTTGGCGTTCTTGGACGCTAAATGATGATTTAGAACAAGTCGCAAAAGGTTTTATGCTCGTCCAACATGGTAACGAAACCATGAC
>CAMZGI010000057.1 GCA_947306305.1 uncultured Fibrobacter sp. | reverse complement strand
GAACGCAAGCAGGCCGCCATCCGCAACAGCGCTGGCGCCCCACCTACGCACTTGAATTAGACGAAAGAAGCGGCGGAGCCGCAGTTGCTAGTTACTAGAGCTTAGAACTTAGAGCTTAGAGCTTCGAGCTTAGATCTTAGAACGCCCGCTTTGCGGGCTACAGACGAGAGATAGGTATTAGGTAACAGGTGACAGGTATTAGGAGAGAAAAATCGCGGCTGAGCCGCCTTATAATGGACGCGTGAAACGCGTGATAATTGTCCTAACTCCTAAAACCTATAACCTAACCCCAAATCCCTAACCACCAACCACTGTTTACTAACCACTTCTCACTTCCTACTTCCTACTTCCTACTTCCTACTTATTTATATTTATAGTCCCCAGGCTTTGCGATGCAGGCGGGCGGTACTTTCCGTCAAGAACCATCGGAAGCTCGGATGCGGTCCATACTTTTGGGCTGGTCTTGGGGATATCTATCAAGTTTTGCTTTACCCTTTAGGAGTTTTAATGGCAAATAAGTGTAAGCGCGGAATCTTGATTAGTAAAACACCATACGAAAAGCGCATCGCCATCATGGAAGATGGTGAACTTGCGGAATTGGTTGTTGAAGGTGTTTCGTCTAATCGAGTTCTGGGCAATATTTATAAGGGTGTCGTCCAGAAGGTGCTCCCCGCACTCAAAGCGGCATTCATTGACATTGGTCTCGAAAAGGCAGGCTTTTTGCATCAAGAAGACGCTATGGATCGCAACGAGCTGTTGCGTCGCGAATATGGTGACGACGATGAAGAAGGCGATGCCGACAAGGAAGTTTCGATTGACGAAATTCTCCACGAAGGCCAAGAAATCATGGTACAGGTTGTAAAGGAACCGATCAGCACCAAGGGTGCTCGTTTGACGACGCATTTGAGCTTTGCTGGCCGTTTCCTCGTTTGCATGCCTGGTACAAATTTTGTGGGCGTGTCCAAGCGTGAACGCGATCCGGTCAAGCGCCGCGAGTTCAAGAAGGTCGTCCGCCGTCTCAAGGGCCGCGATGTGGGCTACATCGTCCGCACCAACGGCCTCAACGAATCCGAATTCGAAATCAACAAGCAGATGCGCGAACTCGAAAGCAAGTGGGAACAGACGAAGTACAACTTCGAAACCATGCCGCCCGAGACCTGCATCTACGAAGAATCCGATTCCATCGAACAGACTGTTCGCGAATACTTTGGCGACAACACGGACTACGTGTATATCGACAACCGCGACGAGTACTTCGCCCTCCGCGAATACTTGAAGGTACTCTCTCCAGATAAGCTCGACAAGGTCAAGCTCTGGAGCTCTAGCGAAAGCTTGTTCGAATACTTCAAGATCGAGAACGACTACGCCCGCTCCTTGCAGCGTCAGGTGCCGCTCTCTCGTGGCGGTAACCTCGTCATCGAACAGACTGAAGCTCTCGTGTCCATCGACGTGAACACGGGTCCGAAGGTTCACGGCAAGGACCAGAGCAAGATCATTCTCGAAACGAACCTCGATGCTTGCCACGAAATCGCAAAGCAGCTCCGTCTCCGCGACGTGGGCGGCCTGATCATCATCGACTTCATCGATATGGAAACCGACGAAGACCGCGAAGCGGTCTATCAGGAATTCCGCAAGGCAATCCGTCGCGACAAGGCTCCGATTAGCCCGGCTCCGATTAGCCAGTTTGGCCTTATGGAAGTCACCCGTAAGCGCGTCCGCGTGAACTTGATGACCGAGAAGACCGAATGCTGCCCGGTGTGCAACGGCAGTGGCCGTATCGCTACGCTGGAATCCACGCTCGGCATGATCGACCGCTGGCTCGCCCGCGCCCATACCAAGGGCCGTCTGCGCGAAGTGACCCTCGTGGTCAGCGCTCAGGTTGTCGATGTCCTTTGCAAGGACTTGAACCGTATGTTCAACTACTTGGAATACAAGCATAACATCAAGATTTCCCTCGTGGAAGATGAATATGCCCACATCAACCAGTTCTGGATGTACGACAAGAACAACAACGACATCACGGACTTGTACAACTTCGTGTAGTTTGTTTTTGCAATGGTTGTAAGATGCCGTCGGCTTAATGCCGGCGGCATCTTTTTTGCCCGGCGGGGCATTGGGGCGGGGTATTTTCTTATTTGTAAAATTGCGTACAAAAAAAGACGCTTGCCAAGCAAGCGTCCTTAGAGAGAGGAAGTTTTAAATTACGGTAGATTGACGTCGAGTTCAAAGCCTTGCGTTCTTCCGTGGCGTACGCCCCAGAGGAAGTCTTGTGTGCGGTTCACGACAACTTTGTTCCCGATGAATATCTTGTACGAGAGTCTTGCGATATAGACGCCCGTTCCGACCATGCGTCCTTCTTTGGACTTCATGTTCCAAGCGAGGAACAGCTTGCCGTCGTTGCTTCCGTTGAGGCAGTTCCCGTTGTAAACCGAGTCGGTGCAAGAGAACGAACCGGTGGTGCTGTTCACGAATACGCCGAGGCTTGTGAAGTACATAGTCTGGTATTCAAGTCTTGTCTTTTCAGCGTACTTCTTTGTAACGCTAGCGATGGTGCCTGAGTTGCCGTTTGCAATTTCACTGATTTCTTCGACTGTAAGGATGCCGCTGTGGTAGGCGTTTGTGATTTCGTCGCCGATGTGGTATTGGTCGTTTACAGCGTCAATGCCCTTCTCGTTGATGAGTTCCGTGAGCGACTTGCCTTCTTTTTCGATAATCTTCGCGTTGGAGTTCTTGATTGCCGATTGGAGGTTCGTGACTTCGTCGCTAACCATGCTCGAAAGGCTCAAGTCTCCGAGGTAATGGCCTTGCGCTCCGAATTCTTCTGCAACTTCCTTTGCGGTCACCGGCTTGTCCGGGTGGATTACCTTCGGGATTGTCGGATCCTTGCTTCTGATGATTTCTCTCGATTCATCCTTTTCGCCGATGGTCACGACTGGAGCGCTGGTGACGACCACGTTCTGCTCGCCTGCAATGCGGACGAACGGGTTGCGCGGATCCGTGCTTCTATGGAGAAGGTCTCTGTGGATTCCTTCGACCATCTTGATGGAGTCGCCCATGACGGGGATGTTGTCCTTGTTTTCGTTGGAGCCTCTAAAGATGAGTCGCCAATTGGACTTGGAGAGCTTTGCGAGAATGTCCGGCGCGATGTCGTCGCGTTCGCTGTTCGTTTTCTTGAAGAAATACTTGAAGTATTGAGCGTCAATGTCGCTTTCGCAATCAAGGCCTTCGCTGAAAGTGAGCGAGAGAACTGTCGAACCGTCGTCGCTGTAAGAAATGTCTGCTGCGGTGATGACCGGGCCAATGGAGTCTGTCAAGTCGCTAGTCAAGTTGATGGGGGAGCCTTGGTATCTCCAGAACGGCGTAATCTTTCCGCTATAGACGGATTCTGCGCCGCCGGTGAACGGAACGGAACCAAAGCCGCCCTTGCCCGGCGTAGTGATTGCAAGCGTGCTGTCTGCATCGTTCGCCTTGACGTTTTCTTTCTTGACTGCTGCAAACTTTTCACCAAATTCCAGTACCACGGAGTCCATCTGGACCAAGTTCGCGTCGATTTTGCCAGCCGGCTTGGAGAGCTTTGCATAGACGCTGTCGCCGCGTCCGTCGCCATCTCTATCGAAGATGCATGCGAATACCACTTGCGGTACAGGCGGTTCCATGAACGAGATGTGCCTCCAAGCAGCCGTCTGCGTTTCGTCGCTGCTGCCCACGATGAGCGTCACGTCTTGCACAGGTGCCGTCGCCTTGACGTAGAAAGTGGCTCTGCCGTTCTTCATTGTGATTGTCGAGATGCGGTTGCCGTTTTCGTCGCAGGGAATCAATGCCGGGTTCGAGGTGTTCACATAGACCATGTCGTCAAATGTAGCCCATTCTTCGAGGAACGCGATATTGACGGTGTAGCGCGTATTGACCCACTTGCCGAGCGTATCGACTGTGCCATCGACTTCGTTGCCAATGAGCTTCCAGTTGTTTTTGTTATCGACGAGAGCGTAGTTGATGGTCGGGGAGTCGTACTTGTCGATGGTGAACCAAATATCGTCGCTCTGGGATTCGTCTTTGCGCAAAGAGAACTTCAACTGGTAGGTTCCCGGCGGGAGCGTGCGTTTTTGACGGATTTCTTCGGTATTGATGGTGAATCCCGTGTAATCCTTGTTGATGACGATGCCGCCGAACCACGTGCCTGCTGAGTCGAGAGCGACGCCTTCGGCGTAAGCTCCGCTACCGTACAGCATAAAGTTCGAAGGTGCCTTGACGGTGTCCTTGGTTGTCGCTGCGCTATTAGAGAAGTCGCAAGCGAGAGTCTGTTTGCGGATAATCTGGTAAAGTTCGTAATTCAAAAGTCCGTCTGTAGAGAGGTCTTGATAGAAGAGGCTTGCTTCGGTCTTCAAGTCGATAGACGTTCTCATCATGAAGTTCGATTCGGAAGTATGGCGTTCGGCATAGAAGATGTGGAACGGATAGTTGTCGCCTTCTCGGAGTCCGAGCGTGTCGAGGTCAACGGCTCCCAAAACTTGCTGGTGCTGACCGCCGATATCCACCACGAGGCGGTTGTTGATGAACACCCATACGTCGTCGTCGCCAAAGAATTCAAAGTATTGGCCCGGGATGTATTCGAACGTGGCCTGAATCTTCATCGTAAAGCCATAGTTGTGCCTCTTGCCGCTAGCAGAAATGTTGTCGTAGAACGGATTTTTGATGGTCTGCTCGTCGTCGAGGTACTGGAAGTCGTCGAGCAAGAAGAGGCCGCCCTCGGGGCTTCTGTTGTCTTTTTGGCCGAGCCAAAGGCCGTTGCTGTCGAGGGTGAGCTCAATGGAGCGGCAGGTGGCGTTGGTGACGGGTTCGCCGTTCTTTTGGGTAATGACCTGCGGCAAGAACCATTGGTTCAAATGTTCCGTAATCTTGCAATCTTCGGGGAAATTCGCTGCTTTTACAGGTACGCCGTTGGCGCCCAAGGTCTGTTCGACCATTCCAGCCATGTAGCCTCTGTTTCTGGAGTCTCTGGCGTTAGAGCCGCCGCAACCGCCAGAACCGAAGTCGTTGCTAGTCGCGTAAATGGCGCCGAGTTCAGGGTCTTGGTCTTTAGCTCCGTTGCCGAAAGTGGTCGTCACGATTGTAGAGTCGCGGCGGTCGGTCGTCGTCTTGATGGCGCCGTCGCCCTTGGTGCCGTGAAGCCAGTCGAACATCATCACGGGGAGCTTCTTGGTCGGGCAGTCGCCCAAAATTCCGGGGTATTTGGCGGTAATTGTCGTTACGCCGGTCTTGTTCGCCTTGACCCAGATGGTGTCCGATTCGGCTGCTGCCGAATCCAGCGAGAGCAAAATGCCCTTCGTAGCCGGGTTTTCCTTGAAGTACATGACGTCGCTTACATAGTAGTGACCGATAGTCTGCTTGAAATAGACTTGGAGCGAGCCTTCGGGCGGGTTGATAGCTGCTTCGAACCATCCGCAGTAGTTGTTGACGGACTTCATCATAGCGGAATCGCCGCCAGCGATGTAAAGAATTGCAGAGGTGTTGTCCCAAGGCGTAAAGAAGCGGATGACTTTCTTTTTGACGGTCGGGTTCGTTTGGCCTCCCGGTCTGCCCGGACGGGTTCCGCCGCCCGGTGTAGTTCCAGCGGGAGCGGTAATGGGCGTAGTGCTGTTGGCTTTTGTAATCCCGGTATCGGTGATGGTGAAAATCAAATCCGTTGCGGTGGGCTCTGTGCCTTCAAGCGGCGAAATGGAACCAATAGAAGTGTTGGCTCTGCAAGTATTGCTTGTGTAAAACGTGATTTTGGGGTTTTGGCCGGCTTCCATTGCCTGTTTCAGGTAGAAAGAGCCATCTTCGTAGCTGCTGAGTGCGGTGCATCTGCTCGTTTGCGTGCGTCCGCCGCCACCGATTCCTCCACCCGGACGGGTGTTGGTCGATGTTGTCTGAACCTGAACGTAGAGATTCGATCCACTGTTCCGAGTGGTCTCATTTTTGACAAGAATGGAATAGTCTTCCGCTATGGACGGTACGACTGTACAAAAGAGCAAAAAGAATATACTTTGGACGATTTTTTGACACCGCATCCACAAACTCCCTGAGTTATGGTTTCCATATCCTTATTGAAAATACACTTAATATAGTGATATATATCAAATTTTTTTTCGTGGAATGTAAAATAAATTGAGAAGAGCGCAACACTTTGGTATAAATGTGCTTAGGTGGGAGAAAAGTTCCGATTTTGTGACGGGGATGCAAAAAAGGGTGCCCAAAGGCACCCTAAAATATCGGTTGTTGTAAATTTAATCGTTCAGGTCGAAGTCGGCTATCGCGAGTTTTCCGTGCCTGAATCCCCAGAGGAAGTCTTGGGTGCGTTTGGTGATTCGCTTGCCGTTCACGATGAGCCGGATTTCGAGGCGTGCGATGTAAACGCCGGTGCCAGCGAGGCGGCCCTTGTTGGAGCGCATGTTCCATGCGAGGTAGAGGTGGCCGTCGTTGCCGAGGCAGTTCTTGGCTCCGTCTTTCTTGAAGATGTCGTCGTTGCAGGCGATCATGCCAGCGTCGCTATTCACGAAGTGTCCAAGGCTCGTGTAGTAGATGGTCTTGTAGCTGAGTTCGGTCTTGTCGGCCATGGATTCGGCGATGGTCTTGATGTCTTCCTTGGTGCCGTGCGAGTAGTTGATCAAGTTGTTCTTGGTCAAAAGCCCGTTGTCGTAGGCGTTGATGATGACTTCGTTCACTCCAAAGCGTTCCTTGGCTTCTTCGGTCGTGATTTCGTTTCGGTCTATCATGGAGATGACGGTTTCGAGCGTAACGCTTGTCGAGGGGCTGCCGTTCTGGACTGCCTTCTTGTCTTCGAGGATTGTCGATGATTTCACGACCTTTGCGATTTCGCTGATTTCGTTTTCCACGAGTTCGGACATGTTCATGTCGCCAAGGTAGTGGCCCTGGGTGCCATAAATTTCGCCAACTTGGTTGGCCGTGAGCGGCTTGTCGCTATTGACGAGTATGGGCACGGTAGCCGAGTCGCTGCGGACGATTTCCTTGGTCTTTTCGAAGTTCGGGGAGTCCTTGTCCATCGTGACGACGGTCGGGCTTGTAACGGTAATCCGCTGTTCGCCAGTGATGCGGACCCACGGGTTGTTTTCGTGCGCATGGAGACCGTTGAGGTCGATAGCGCGTCCGTCTTCGGAGAATGGCTTGATGCGGACAGAGTCGCCCACGATAGGAATCACGTCCGTGAGGGATTTTTTCGAGAAGATGAGCTTCCAGCGGTTTGCCGACAAGGGAGCCACGTAGTCGGCTTCTTCGATAGTCGTGGTGATTGTGCCGCCGCCGTAGCAGCGGAAACCGAAGAATGTGGAGCTTGCGTTCTTGGTGCTCAGGCCTTCGCTGAAGGTGAGCGTGAGCTGCGTCTTGCCGTCTTCTGTGTAGTCGATTTCTGCCGCCATAATGATGGGGCCGATGCCGTCAACGAGGAGCCCATCGACCGAGAACACTGCGGAGGTGCGGTCTTCGGGGTTGTTGTAAGTGTACCAGATGCTGATTTTGCCGGAGTAGATTTCGGTAGCGCCGCCCGTTGCGATTGCTGGTCCAAATCCGTCGCCGTCTGCGACGATGGTGAGGATGTTAGAGCCTTCTTTGTATTTGACTTTGGACAGCTCGTAGTGCGTAGAAAGGAACGTGAACTTGAGCGAGTCGATGATGCTGTTGCCGCCGAGCGTCTTGTTGAAGCTTATCCAAACGCTGTCGCCGCGTCCGTCGCCGTTGCGGTCGTAAATGATTGCCTTTTGGATTTGCGGAACAGGAGGTTCTTGGATGTTGATGTTCGTCCACTTGATGCTCTTGTTCTTTGCTGCTGCGGTAGAAACTTCGATTGCTGCGTCATTGACGGTGCCCGTCGCTCTGACGTAGAACGTGTTCTTGCCTTCTTGGAGCATGAATTCTCCATTTGGGAGCGGAGTGCCGAGCGAGTCGCATGCGATGAGCTTGGTGTTCGTCGTTGTCACCTTGACCGAAATGCCGCTATAGTTAGAAGCCCAGTCTTCGACGTAAGTCACGTTGATGGGGTAGATGCGGCCAGCCCAGAGCTTTTCGTTCTTGTTCAAGTTGATGGGAAGCGTGTCGCTGCTGACATCGCGGTTGTTTTCGTTTCCAAGCGGCTTCCAGTACTTGTTGAGGCAGACCGAGTCTTTGCTTACGATGTCTGTGATAAAGCAGTAGCTGGAGTCGATGATTTCTGCAAAGGCGATGTTCGGGAGTTCCGTAGGCGGAACGGTAAAGTAAACGTCCTTGAATTCTTTCGGGTTGTTCTTGAGTGCCACGCGAACGTAATAAGTTCCCGGCGGGAGCGTCTGCATGCGCGCGATGTTCGTGACGTTGATCGTGAGCATCGTGTAGTCGTTCGTGATGGTGATGCCGCTATAGTAGGCGGTATCGAGCTTGCTCAATGCCACACCCGTCATCGGGAGGCTCTTTCCAAATAAAGTAAAGTTCGAAGGGCCGCGTTCCGTGCGCTTTTGTTCGGAGTTTGCCGAGTAGTCGCAAGCGAGCGTCTTTTCGCGGATGTTCTGCCACACTTCTTTCTTGATGAGCATGGAATCAGGAGAAAGATCCGTGAGGAACATGCTGGACTCCACCTTCAGGTCGATGGAAGTACGCATCATGAAGTTCGACTTGGTGCGCTTGCGTTCGGCGTAGAAAATGTGGAACGGATAAGTTTCGCCGGGGGTCAAGTTCAAGTCGTCTAGGTTCACCGACCTCATGACCTTCTGGTGCAAGCCGCCGATATCGACAACGAGCTTGTTGTTGATGAACACCCACACGTCGTCGTCGCCGTTGAATTCAAAGTACTGCCCTTTGACATAGACAAACTCGGCTTGAATCTTCATCGTGAAGCCGTAGTTGTGGTAGCCCGGAATATCGTTTCCGCCGCTGATGGAGTCGTAGTGCGGGTTTTCGATAGAGTCGGTGTGCGTGTCGTTGTAGAGCCAGCGGAAGTCGTCGAGCAAGAAGAGACCGTTCTCTGGGCTTTCGTCGTCCTTCTGTCCTTTCCAGAAACCGTCGTCTGTGAGCGTGAGTTCCAAGTCGCGGCAAGTGACGTTCTTGTAGGTGTTCACGCCGTCAGTTTGGATAACTTCGGGCAAGAACCAGCTATTGAGGTGCGAGGAGTTTTTGCAGCCGCCCGGGAAGTTCGAAGCCATCACGGGAACGCCGTTCGGGCCGAGTTCCTTTTCGACCATGCCCGTCATCGGGGCGCCTTCGCAGCCACCTTGTCCAAAGTCTTCGCTCACGCCTGTGCCATACATGGGAACGCCGCGGACATCAAAGCCTGTGCGGCCTGCGCCGCCCTTCGGGTCGTAGAGACCGTACTTGGAACCGTCGGAGTTTACGGAACCGTCGTACCAGTCGAACATCATCACGGGGAGGATCTTGGGGAGGCATTCGCCGAGAACGCCCGGATAGCTGCTGTGGACTTCGGGAGTGCCGTACTGGTAGGCGAGAACCCAAACCGTGTCGCTCAAGGCGAGAGCGGAATCCAAGCTGATAGTGGCAATGGCGGAGTCGCTTTCGACCATGCCTTCGGCGCCGACAAAATACGAGCCGATAGTCTGCTTGAAGTAAGCTTCATAGTTGCTTATGGTGTCGGTTTTGACAAAGCTCTTTTCGAACCAGCCGCAGTAGGGGGATGGGGCCGAGGTCATGAAATGGTCGTCGCCGTTCAAATAAATAATGGCGTTCGTGTTAGTCCAAGGGGTGAGGAATCGGATGTATATCTTGGGCTTCGCTATAATGACGGGCTTTGTTTGCGATATCGTCAAAGTCTTGTCATCGTTGATGACAATCCACACTTCTAGCTTGGGAGCGTTGTTGTTTGCGTCCGAGTAAACGTTTTCCCTGTAATCAGGGAACAGTTCGCCTAGTGTAGGCTTGTTGTCGGGGCTCAAGTCTGTACGGCATGTGCTTCCGCCGCATCCCAGTCCAAATTGCAAATGGCGGACATCTTTCTTGCCGCCTGCCAGACGTTCGTTGGTGAATTCGATGGTGAAGTTTCCGTCAGCATCCTTAGAAACTGATTGGTACTTGTAATTACTTTCGTTATCGGCATAGTACAGTTCGTTGCCGTCATAAATTATGTGTGCAACAGCCACCGTCTGAGCAAACGCGCAGGCGCTGAATATTGCCAAACACACCATAACCCTGTAAAAAAGTGCACTGATCCTCATCCGTGACTCCTAAGATTAGTGTTGCCCCTATCCCACAGTGCTTCCCATACACAGCGCCAAAGATAACAATAAAGTATTGTTGTCAATAGACATGGAATGTAAAAGTCTTGAATTTTTGATTGGAAAAAATAAACCCATATATATGGGGCATTATTGTGAAAATTTTTCTTTAAAAATCGTGCAGGGTGGGGTCTAAAATCCTAATTTTACACTTGAAAATTCAAAATTGGAGATAAAAATGAATCGTGTTTACTTAGTTGCGACGGCTGCCTCCAAGATGGAAGCCAAAGTTCAAGAAATTGTCGATGCCGTTACAAAGGCAGGCCTCATCGCTACGGTGTATAAGCCGCTCGATGTTGTGAACGCCGCTGATAGCGTCGCAGAAATCAAGGCGGGCAAGTCCGCAGTGCTCATGGAAAAGATTTGCGCCGACTTCCTTGCTCAGGATTTTGACGCAGTCGATGCCGTTGTCGTCGAAGGCGCTACGGGCATGAACGATGTTATTGCGCACAAGTATAACGACGATCTCGCTTCTGCTCTCGATGCCAAGGTATTTGCTGATGGCGAAGATGCAGAACTCTTCTGCTCCAAGCGTTTGCTCCGCTGCGAAAAGTGCCTCGCCGCTGACCTCGCTGAACCCGCTGCTGAACGCCGCGTTAGCCAAGCAATGTTCCGCGCAAGCCTTCTCTCTAAGGCATCTAAGTGCGTGAAGCGCATTGTTCTCCCGGAAGGTTCCGAACCGCGTACCGTGCAGGCTGCATGCCTCGCTGTCGAACGCAACATCGCCGTGCCGGTGCTCATTGGCAAAAAGGCTGAAATCGAAGCTACCGCAAAGTCTGTGGGCGTGAAGCTCCCTGCCAACATCGAAATTATTGAACCGAGCGCAGAACTTGCTGAAAAGTATGTGCCGACTCTCGTAGATCTCCGCAAGGCTAAGGGCATGACTCCGGAACTTGCACGCGCTGCTCTTACGGACAATGTAATGCTTGCTACGATGATGCTCAAGTTTGGCGAAGTCGATGGCCTCGTTTCTGGCGCTATCCACTCTACCGCAGACACGCTCCGCCCGGCTCTCCAGATTATCCGTACTGCTCCGGGCGTGAAGTCCGTGAGCTCTGTGTTCTTCATGTGCATGAAGGACAAGACTTACATCTACGGCGACTGCGCTATCAACCTGAACCCGCTCGCCGAAGAACTCGCCGATATTGCTCTCCAGTGCGACGATACCGCAAAGGCTTTCGGCCTCCCGAGCCGCGTTGCCATGCTCTCTTACAGCACCATCAATTCGGGCAAGGGCCCGGATGCCGACCTCGTCGTGGCTGCAACAGCTGCCGCCAAGGCCGCCCGCCCCGAAATGCTCGTCGATGGCCCGCTCCAGTACGATGCAGCAACCGTTCCGAGCGTTGGCGCCCTCAAGGCCCCGAACAGCCCGGTCGCTGGCAAGGCTACCGTGTTCGTGTTCCCGGACCTCTCTGCTGGTAACATCGGTTACAAAGCTGTGCAGCGCTCTGCCCACGGCACGATCGCCATTGGCCCGATGCTTCAGGGCCTCGCCAAGCCGGTGAACGACTTGTCTCGCGGCGCCCTCGTCGAAGACATCGTTTATACGATTGCTTTGACCGCAGTGCAGGCGCAAAAATAAGACCGTTCGCGCCTAGATTCATTTGAAATATGTGATAGGCGCTCACTCTCGCAACCGCCCCGGTTTAATAACCGGGGCTTTGTTGCTCACAGATAAGACCGTTCGGCTCTATCGTAAGATAGAACCTCCGTCTTCGCCTCACTCTCGCCACCATGCTTCGTTAATACGAGGCACTTGTGGCTCACAGAAGTAATATAGGTTTGAGGTCGCTCACCTTTTTTTCGCTTTGAGAAATGAGCAGTGAGGTCGCGACATCGCCTTTAAAAAAATGACGGATTTCAATCCGTCATTTTTTTTACGCGTTACAATGAAACACTAGGCTTTAAGCAAAGCCATGGCTTCTTGAATTTTTTCTTCGGAAATACCGATCTTACGCATCGCATCGAAAGCATCGTTATGCCCTTCTGCACGTCCTTCTGCACGTCCCTCTGCACGTCCCTCTGCACGTCCTTCCTCACGTCCTTTAGCACACCCTTCTGCATGCCCTGCTTTAAAACCTTCTTTACGACCTTCTTTTTCTGCGGCACGGCGAGCATCGCCGGCAC
>CAMZGI010000056.1 GCA_947306305.1 uncultured Fibrobacter sp. | reverse complement strand
AATGCTGCATACCAGTTCAATTTCATTCCAAACCTATATTCCCTTGCACGTCATTGTGCAAGCACATGACTTTACGGCTCGGCAATAAGAATGAGCTAGCTCATTCTTGCTGCTCTCGCCTTGCACGTCATTCCGGCCTCCGAGCCGGAATCTAGAGTACACTTAAGTAATAATTATAGAAAATAATGGGTGTCCTCTTTGAGCGCGCACCCCCAAAAGTGTCCTTTTTTATGGTAAATACTTTTCTGTGGCGTGTGAATTTTTTATTTTGTTGTCATGAAAAATTATTTTATAGTAATCATTGCTCTTAGTTCCATACTTTCCTTTTCTGCCTGTAGCGAAAATGAAAGCGTTGCGGATTCAAACGACAACGATTCCGAATTGACAAGCTCTTCCGATTCCGATGTAGATGAAGATTCGAGTTCTTCCGCCGATAAAACGGGAACAGATGAGGATGGAAAATCTTCAAGTTCTTCGGTTAAAGTTTCGGTATATTCTAGTTCTTCACGCAAGGCTATTGCCGAAGAATACCTTGATTCTGCGGTAACGGGAATCAAGCTTCGCTCGGATAAAGGCAATATTACAATAACGAAGGATGAAATTCAAGATTCAAAGTCTGGCGAAAAATATAAGACGATTCATTTTGGTCCGTATGTATTGATGGCCGAAAATGCCAAAGATAAGCACTACGGTATATGTTACGATCGAGATTCCGTAAATTGCGAAAAATATGGACGCTTGTATCGGATTGATGAAGCTCCTAACGTGTGTCCCAAAAATTTTTATTTGCCTACAGCAGATGACTATATGATGATCGCGAGCTATATGGACAATTTTGGAAGCGAAGAGTTTGGCTTTAACCTTCAAATGGGCGGCACTTGCGTTGAAGAAGGCGGGGAAATTTCTTGTTCGGGTCTTGGAAAAAATGCAGGGCTATTGGCTAGAGAGGGGGCGTACGTGCGTGTCAAGGATGGAAATAAAATTTTTGTTGGAAAAACGGATGACAAAAGTTACTATTCGGTTCGATGCATTGCATATTCATTTTTTGTCGAAAATGAAGACTTGCTTCCACCTTGCAATTCGAGATTGAATCGAGCGAAATATTATGTAGCGAATAAGCATGTCAATTACTATTGCGATGCCGAAAAATGGAATATTACAGACGATGTGCAATGCCCTTATTCATCTAAGGGAACGCGTTTCTACTACGATGATACGTTGTTTGTTTGCAATGACAAATGGAAAGTCGCCACGATGGATGATTTGGAAATTGCTTGCGTAGATTCTATTGCTGGGCAAGTGCAGGCCATGAATGGAAAACGCTATCTCTGCGAAAAAGGAAAATGGCGTGAAGCGACAGCTTTAGAGAGTTCTATTGGTTTTTGCTCTAAGAAAAATCTTGGATCTATAGATACTTTATTCAATCCAAATGTTTCAATTGATTATTTCTGCGATTCAACCGGATGGCGTAGGGCTGTAAACGTAGATTACCTTGGAAAATGCGATAGCAGCGCCTATTATAACGAGAAAAGTTTTAAGGGCGTGAAATATGTCTGCCGTGTTGGAGGTTCCTGGAATACCTTGACGAAACTTGAAGACAGTCTTGGCGTGTGCTCTCCTAAACGTACTGGAACCGTGGATACAATTACGATTGAAAAAGATACCACGTTTTACTATTGCGATTCAACATCATGGCGTTTAGCTGAAATATGGGAAGCGTTTGGCAAGTGCAATAAAGACAAACTTAATAAAGTTGTCGATTATAAAAAAGCAAGTTATGTTTGCCGAGAAAGTGGGGCTTGGGATGAGGTGACGAGTCTTGAGAAAAATTTGGGAATATGTACTTCGCAGATGATTGGAAAAATTAAAAGATCATCGAACGATGTTGTTTATTATTGCAGCTCGACCGGATGGAGAGTAGCTACGAACGAAGAAATTTTGGGACCTTGCGATTCTACCTCGCTTTATACAGTAAAGTATGGCCAAGGTCAATTTTATGGATGCGAGGAAATCCCTAACTGGACAAAGCTTGCATATCCCGAAAGCGATCTCGGCTACTGCACGCCTGCGATGAAAGACTCCATCAGAATAGACAAAAATGCGACCGATTTCATTTGTGATTCCGTTTGGCGTGAAGCGACTCAAGAAGAAGTCCTTGGGGAATGCACCGAAGATATTAATGACAAAGTAAAATGGTTCGGAAAGAAAAGATTTATGTGCAACCTTGAATCTTGGTATACGCTTACTGGGGTTGATGAACAACTTGGGACTTGCACCCAAGCAAATTTGAAAGAGCGTGGTAAATATGGAATGTCGAATTACGTATGTACAAAAATGGGTTGGTTGATTGTATATACTCCTTTAGATGGAGATCCTTGTACGGATGCTCGTGAGGGCGAAGTTATTGAACATGATGGTGTAGATTATGTTTGTAGAGATGGTGGCTGGATTGAGGCTCGGAATAACACTAAAGTGCTTTTTGGCAAATGCACTTCTAAGCGAGAAGGTGAAATGCTTAAATACGGAAATTTCAATTATCTCTGTCGAAATAAGGAATGGGTCAAGGTGACGGGACCTGCCACGTTATATGGCGAGTGCACCGAAGCGCGCGAAGAAGAAGCTGTGCTGTACAACAATACGAACTACATGTGTCATAATAAACGCTGGGTGGATGTAAAACCGCTTGATGCCAAATTTGGTTTTTGCAATTTTGAGCGTGATGGCAAATTGATTAAAGAAGATGGCAAAACCTATCTATGTAATGATGGTTATTGGGAATATGTGTCAGGTTTCTTAGCGGAATATGGAAAGTGCAAAGAAGACAGGGAAGGCTTTTCTGTCCGATACGATGGTGTCCTGTATAAATGCCAATCAAGCCGCTGGATATTGCCTGAAGCCTGATAAAAAATTGTCCTTTCATAGCCTAAGATACTTGCTTTTTTGTGCAGATAGTGTTATATTTAGTGAACAAAAAGGCAAGTAAACAAGTGTGTCGTTGTTTTAGACGATTCTTAGGCGAAAAATGGATATACGCGATAAGTTGAACATTCTAGGCGATGCCGCCAAGTACGATGTTTCGTGCTCGTCGAGCGGTTCCAAGCGTCAATCTCCTAAAGGCGGGATGGGCTGCGGATACAGTTCCGGCATTTGCCATACGTGGAGTGCCGACGGACGTTGCATTTCGCTGTTGAAGGTGCTGTTCAGCAATGCCTGCAAATACGACTGCGCTTATTGCGTCAATCGCCGCAGTAACGATATCCCGCGTGCGACTTTTACGCCCAAAGAACTCATTAACCTCACGCTCGAATTTTACCGTCGCAATTACATCGAGGGGCTTTTCCTCAGTTCGGCGGTGATTGGTTCGCCCGATTACACGATGGAGCTTTTGATCAAGGTCGCGAAGGAACTGCGGCTTGTTCACCATTTTGGCGGCTACATCCATTTAAAGGCGATTCCCGGGGCAAGTTCCCGGCTCCTTTTCGAGGCGGGGCTTTATGCCGACCGCAGCAGCGTGAATATCGAGATTCCTTCGGATAAACAGTTGCAATACTTGGCGCCTGAAAAGAATTATGCTTCCATTTACCGCCCGATGAATTTTTTGGCGGAACGCAAGTTGGAGTACAAAGCGGACAAGTCCAAGTATTCTCCCAAGTTTTTGCCGGCGGGGCAGAGCACGCAGATGATTGTTGGCGCGTCGGGGGAGACTGACCTCCAAATTTTGACGCTTTCGGCGGGGTTCTACAAGCAACAGCAAATGAAGCGCGTGTATTTTTCGGGATATGTTCCCGTCAATGCCGATAAACGTTTGCCGGTCATTACCACCAAGCCGCCTCTGTTGCGAGAGCATCGGCTTTACCAAGCGGATTGGCTCATGCGTTTTTACAAGTTCGAGTATAACGAAATTCTGGACGAAAAGAATCCGTTCTTGGATCCCGATTTGGACCCGAAAGTAATGTGGGCGTTGCGTCATCCCGAGTTTTTCCCGATTGATTTGCAAACCGCGGACTACGAGATGATTTTGCGCGTTCCGGGAATTGGAGTCAAGTCGGCTCAGTTGATTGTGAGCGGCAGGAGGTATTCAAAAATTCGTTTGCAACACCTTAAAAAGATGGGTGTCGTGCTTAAACGTGCAAAGTATTTTATCTACGATAGCGATGTGCCGCCGGAATTGCGTAAGCTTTACCCCGAAATGATTCGCCCGCTGCTAGTCGCAAAACCCAAATCCGACCAACTCGATCTGTTCGATAACATGCCCCTAGCGCTCCCCGCAACAATCTCGCAACCTGTCTCACAACCGACAATGTTTCAACCAGCTCTCACATCGTCATCCTGACCCTTGTAAGGGGAAGGATCCAGTTAAATTTTTCATTGTCACCCTGGAACTCCGCGATTATAAAAGTCTCAAAGGGCGAAGCCCGACCTCAAGCCTCATACCTCGCTACTCCCATCTCTGATCCCATGTCCCTAGCCATTCATTACGATTCCTCTTTTGACGGTTTTTTAACAGCAGTCTTTGAAATTTACCGCCAGCATCTTGACGTCTCGTGCTTTGTCGCCGAACGTTCTTACGAAACCGAAGGCGATGCTGCGACCGACCTTTTTGCCCAACCGTTCCACATCGAAACGTCCGAGCAATCCGCCGAACGTCTTAAGCGAGCCATTGAAAAAATGGCGAGTCTAGATGTTTTGAAATTGCTCGAAACGTGTTTCCGCTCCGAAACTGCGGGAATCGAGATGAATATTCTCGCTTATTTGCGAAAGCTTTTTGCTGGCCTTGATCCGAATTATGGACGTAATCCGACAAGTCTTGAGATGATCTCGCTTATTACGATTGCTCGCTCTGTCCGTCGCGAAATGGATGCGATGTTGGGGATGGTTCGGTTCAACAAGGCCCCAGACGGGATGTATATTGCCGAAATCGAACCCAAATACGATGTCCTCGAAATGATAGTCGGGCATTTTCGCGGTCGCTATCCGAACGGTTCATGGGCAATTGTCGATGTCAAGCGAGGCTTGGGCGTGTATTACGAGAACCGGCGGACGCATTTTGTGACCGTTCCCGACCCAAGCTCTATTGCCGCTCATGCCCCTCCAGACCAGTTCACGCAAATGTGGAAGTCGTATTACGACACCATGGCGATTAAGGAACGTATCAACCCGCGTCTTCTTAGACGGTGCTTGCCGGTTCGCTATTGGAAACACCTTCCAGAACGTTCGCTTGGGACGGTTTCTACGCCGCAGTTGCCTTCATCGGTAGCCAAGGAGAATGCGTTTGCTTCGTTGAGGCTGAAATAGCGTTCGTCGTTCAACATTTGTGTTCAATTTCCATCGTTGATTTTTTTATATATGCAAAAAAATTTGACATTTGAAAACATATTAGTTGTATATTTATTGATGGAATATTGACTTATGGAGAAAAAAAACGATATGAACGGCTCTACTGTAAAACCGGGCTTTTTCGTTCAGGATTCTTTTCTGTATAGCAAGGACAACGAAAAGGTTGTTCTCCGTGGTGTAAACCACATGTTTATCTGGACCGATCGCGAAGGCAAGACTATTCCCGAAATAGCAAAGACCGGTGCAAACTGTGTGAGAATTGTTTGGAACATCCGCGGACGCATTAGCGACCTTGATAACATTATTTCGCTTTGCATTGCAAACGGCATGATTCCGATTCCTGAAATTCACGATACGACTGGCAACTGGGATCGCTTGAGCGACGCTCTCGATTTTTGGCTCCGTGAAGAAACGCTCCAGATGATTTCGAACCATCAGGAATACTTGATTTTGAACATCGGCAACGAGCCGGGCGACAAGGCTATGCCTGCCGATGAGTTCTACAATACATACAACATTATCGTGACGAAACTCCGCGCGTCTGGCGTGCGTGTGCCTATCATGATTGATGCCGATGAATGGGGACAGAACGAAAAGAATCTTTTGGAAGTCGGTCCGAGGCTTTTGCATTCCGACCCGGAACACAACTTGATTTTCTCGCTGCACATGTGGTGGCCGACTGAACGCCATAATGCTGTTGCAACGGGCTACGACACAGTCAAGGATCGTATCAAGGGTGTGCTCGAAGAATCTCTGAATCGCAAGATTCCGCTGATTGTGGGCGAGTTTGCTCCTGTCGCTGCGGGCGGCGTCAAGGAAATTCCTTACAAGTTTATCATGTCTGAATGCGAACATTTAGGTATTGGTTGGCTTGCATGGAGCTGGGGACCCGGCAACTTCGACAGTCCCGACATGGACATGACCGTTCATGGTTCGTACAACACGCTGGTTGGCTGGGGCAAGGAAGTCGCAGTCGATAGCCCTCTTGGCATCCAGAACACGAGCGTCATTCCGAACTTTATCCAAAATAAGGACTTTACCACGGGCTCTCAAGGCACGGGCGCTAACATCATCGAAAACGGCGACTTTAATGCCGAAGAACCGCTTCGCAATTGGACGACGGACTTTTGGGGCGGCCATGCCGAAGTAGATGTCAAGGATGGTGTAGTCCACTTTAATATCAAGAAGAGCGGCAAGGATTCTTGGAATCTCCAGTTCAAGCAACATTTCGCGCTCCACAAGGGCGTGACCTACGTGTTTAGCATGCGAGCAAAGGCTGACAAGCCGCGTACGCTCAATGTGAACATCAAGAAAGATTGCGACGTTTACACGCCGTATGCAAACGGACGTATTCTCGACTTGAGCACGAGCTGGCAAAACTTCAGCTGGAAGTTTACGATGAAGGAAGAGACCGATGTCAACGCCTTGCTCATCTTTGATATGGGCGGCGTACCGATTTCTTGGAACCTCGCTGACGTGTCGTTGGTTCATGCTAGGAGCGTGGCGGACCGTCTTAACAGGACGTTCCAGCGCAACGTGCAAAAGAACTCTGGCTACTTCAACGCTCCGAACGGTCCGTGGGAACTGCACCTCTATTCGACGGATGGAGCATTGCTCGACATCCTTGACAAAGGCAAGGGTGGGGAAGGCATGCGTCAGTATCCGAAGATTGAACGCAGCGGCATCATGGTCATCAAGGACTTGAGCTAAAGCTTAAGCTTTACGCTTTGAACAAAACAAGCCCCGCGCATCATAGATGCTGCGGGGCTTTGTTTATGCGGCTCTATCGTTACTCTTTAGAATTCGATGAGTCCCTTTTCTTCGTCCGCGAGGATGACCTTCGTCGCCATGCCAACGAACAAGCCATGGCCAACGATCCCCACGATATGTTCGAGGTCGCGGGCGAGCTTGTCCGGGTTCGGGATAATGCCGAACTTGGCATCGGCGATGAGGTTTCCGCTATCGCTGATGACCGGACCATCTTTGCCCGGTGCGCCCATGCGAACTTTAAGTTCTCCGCCGAGCTTCTTGACGCGTTCGGTAACAATAGCAATTGCGCCCGGGATAATTTCGAGCGGCACTGCAAATTTGACTCCGAGTTGTCCGACTAGCTTGCCAGAATCTGCGATAATCACGTAGTTGTCCGTCATCGAGGCGACAATCTTTTCGAGGAGGTGCGCTGCGCCGCGGCCCTTGATGAGGTTCTTCTGCAAGTCAATTTCATCGGCACCGTCAATCACCATGTCGAGGTGCGAAACTTCGCCCATCTCCTTGAGCGGAATGCCGAGGCTGCGGCATTGGAGCGTCGTGCTCCAGCTGGTCGATACGCCCGTCACATGGATGCCTTCGGTCTTGATGCGTTCGGCGAGGCGGTTCACCATGTGGGCTGCCGTGCTCCCCGTTCCGAGACCAACCGTCATTCCGTCTTTGATCATGTCTGCGGCACGAACGCCAGCAGCTTTCTTGAGTTCGTCCATCGATGCCATTATCGCCATCTCCTATCGTTTGAATCAAAATTGTCTCCGCCCAGGCGGTTATCGTAATTGTCGTAGTTGTCGAATTCGTCGTAATCGTCTTCGTCCGGGAATCCCGATTCCTGCTCGGTAAAGCTCGATTCGGCAATATCTACCACTTCCACATTGAACGTGAGGTCTTTCCCCGCAAAGGGGTGATTCCCATCGACAATCACTGCGTCTTCGAGAATTTCCTTGATGATGTAGATGCCGTCGCTCTGGTCGTCATCGTCATCCAAGTTCAAGTCGTTTACAAATTCTTCGGCGGTGTCCGGCAACTGGAATTCACGGATATCGTGATCTTGGAACATTTCGAGTTCCATTCCAATCCAAAGCTCTCCAACGTCGCGGAGCTCTTCTTTCGGGACTTTAAGGACTAAGTCGTTGCGGTACTCCCCATAACCCAAGTTGGCTGGGATGCTCACGGTGAACTTCTCCCCAAGGCGGCGCCCTGTCAAAGCGTCTTCGAGCCCGGGAATAATGTTGTTGTATCCGTGGATGTACACGAACGGCTGGGTGGCGGGGACTTCTTCTAAAATCCGGCGGCCTTCTCTGAGGGTGTAGGCGATGCTCACCTTCATTTTGTCTTGAATGACTACCATACGGGCGTAAATTTAGTAAAAATGGTGCAATTAGCCACTTACATATATTTGTTTTTCTAAATTACAACCATGCTTTACGGTATTTGTTCTGACATCCATTCCAATGCCACTGCATTCGAGGCTGTTTTAGAGTCTATGCGGGATAATGGCGTTGAACGGAGAGTGTGCTTAGGTGATATTGTTGGGTACGGCGTCGATACTGACGAGTGCGTCGATTTAGTTCGTGAAAACATGGACATTTGCTTGATCGGAAACCATGATAGCGTGGCGGTCAAGTACGAGTCAAGTTCGGGTTTTAACCCCTATGCCAAGCAGGCGATTGACTGGACGCAAAAACACTTGTCAAAAGAATCAGTTGCGTATATCCGTTCGCTCCCTTACATTCTCGAAGAAAATGATATTTGCTTTGTCCATGCGTCGCCATTGTCTCCGGCGGATTGGGTCTATGTGACTGATTTGGAAGATGCGTTGAACGCGTTTGACCATTTTTCGGAGCGTTATTGCTTTGTGGGGCATACGCACAGCCCGGTCATCATTGCTAGCCGTCCGCTTGCGATTCCCAAAATTCTCGACGAGTACGAGTACGTGATTGCCAATACGGAACGCCTTTTGGTGAACGTTGGCAGCGTAGGGCAGCCGCGCGACCGCGACCCTCGTGCTTGCTGGTGCTTGCTCGATACCGAAACCAAGTGCGTGCGACTCATCCGCGTCGATTACGACATCCGCGAAACGCAGAACCGCATGCGTAAAGCCGGAATGCCCTCGTTCCTCATCGACCGCTTAAGCGTAGGGAGATAGGGGAGTGGCTAGTAAACAGTGGTTAGTAAACAGGGTCGCAATGAAGAACGTTTTATATCAAGAGTATCCTTTCCTACAGTCTATTTCCTACTGCCTGCTTTCTGCTAACCACCAACCACTAACCACTAACCACTAACTATGAAATGGATTCTAGCAGTTTTTGGTCGTGCGGGTTCGCCGCTTATCGCAGACGAAGTTGAAAAGTACGTGAAGCGCTTGCGTAGTTCCGCAATGCCGCTTGAAGTCGTGGAACTCAAGGAATCTAAACTTGACGACCATGCTCAAGCTCTCGCTCAAGAAGCTTCGCTTTTTGAGAAAAAGTTCCCGCGTAACGAATACAAGCGAGTCATCCTCTCCGAAGAAGGTAAGCTTATGGATACGGTCAAGCTCGCCGATACGTTGCAGGCTCGGTTCCCCGGGAATATTGTGTTTTTGATTGGCTCGGCGTATGGCATCGACGAAAACTTGAAAAAGTCTGCCGACTTGCTGTTGAGCCTTTCTCCCTTGACTTTTACCCACGACCATGCGAGGATTATCACGGCGGAGCAACTCTACCGCGTCCAAATGGTCATGCAAAACCACCCGTATCATCATAGGTAAGTATTAGACGAAAGAACGCCGCTTCGCGGCTACAGACGAAAGACGAGAGAATTTCCTAACCACTAATCACTAACCACTGTTTACTGCTTATGCTCATATCCGCTATAGTCGCTGTTTCAGAGAATAACGTCATCGGGCGTGATGGACACTTGCCTTGGCATTTGTCTCAAGACCTCAAGCGTTTCAAAGCCATTACCACGGGGCATTCCATCATCCTCGGTCGCAAGAACTACGAAGACATTGGCCGCCCGCTCCCAAACCGCACGAACTACGTGCTTACCCGCAACAAGGACTTTCAGGCTCCCGGTTGCATCGTTTGCTCGTCGCTCGAAGAGGCGATCGAAGCCGCTAAAGCTGCTGGCGAAACAGAGTGCTTTATCATCGGCGGAGCCGCTGTTTACCGCGAGGCTATGCCTTTGGTTGGTAAACTTTACTTTACAAGAGTGCTTTCGCAGGTGGATGGCGACGTATTTTTCCCCGAATGGGGCGACGGTTTTGTCAAAGAAAGCGAGGAAAAGTACCCCGCTGACGAAAAAAACGATTTTTCGACTGTTTTTGAGATTTGGGTGCGAAAAAAATAAGTTTTATTTTCGCACATATTTGCTTATTATATATATGTGTTGATGAAAAATGGGAAAAGGCTTTTGAAAATCATGATTGCAGCGTTATCTGCTGTGATTGTGGTTTTATTTATTTTTAGTTTCAATGGCGTTTGCCGTAATGTCACGAGCGATTATCTGATTCGCCTTGACGATGGCTGGTCGGTTTCTTTTAGTGGTGTTCATCTCCCTGCCGTAAAAAAAATCTCTGATTTTCGCGTTCCGTCGAACGTAGAGCCGGGCGATACGATTATTTACGAACGTCACATGGGGGGCGATCCGCTTCCGTTGCCTACGACGCTTCGGTTCCATGCATACCATGTTGCGATGGCTGTCTATGTCGATTCGACTTGCTATTACAGTTACGGCTTTGACCGTTACAAGCGAGGTGATTTAGTCGGTAGCGGCATCCATCTTGTGAACATGCCCGAACATCTGGAAGGGCATACAGTCCGCATTTTGACGATTGTGACCGAGAGGGCTGCGGCGAAGTCGCTCACGTCGATTGAACTTTTGCGGCTCGGCGGCATGACGGATTACTTTGCTCGAAATTCCGATTCGATTACGATAGGCATTTTCCTGCTTTTCTTCGGCTTGATTGGCTTTGTGACAGGCTGCTTTGCGGTCGGGTTTGACAGGGCTTATTACCGTTTGATTCTCATTGGCGTTTTCGCTTTCTGCATGGGACTTTGGACGCTCAACTACGCGAAGGGCATCCAGATATTCTCTACGGATTACGCCGTGGATACGACCATGGAGTACGTGTCGCTTTACCTTTGCGCGATTCCGTTTGGGCTTTTGATCATCAACATGCGCCGTGGAAAAATTGCAAATTGGAAGCTGAACATGCTTAAGGTCTTTGTAGCCGTGGGCATCCTCTTCTTTATCGTGACGACGATTCTTCATTTGACCAACGTGGCTCATTACCCGTCGTTCCTGATTGTGTATCACAGTTACATATTTGTCTCGTTCTTTCTTATGGCTATCTTCCGCGTGCTTTATGACCGTGGGGCAGGCTTGCAAGAAAGAATTTTGGCTGGGGGAACTGTAGTCTTTGTGCTGTTTGCAATGGCTGAAGTGTTCCGCTATAATGTCCAGAACATGTTTGGACTGAGCAAGCCGTTCTTGGATACGACATGGCTCCCGTTTGGAACGCTCCTGTTTATTTTGCTTTTGATGGTCGGCTATCTCGTGTATCTCTACGAACAAATGCGTGACAAGACCGAAAAGGAGGTACTCCGCCAGATTGCCTACAGGGATGCTTTGACCGGCATTTACAACCGGGCTAAATGCGAGCACATTTTTGAAGTCCTCAACCGCGACGATAACGATTACGCCATTGTAAGTATAGACGTTAATGGATTGAAGATGGTGAACGATCATTTCGGGCATTCGATGGGCGACAAGCTCTTATGCAGCTTTGCAGAAGTGTTCAAAAATGCATTCAATGGAATTGGAACGACCATCCGCATGGGTGGCGACGAATTTGTGGCTATTGTCCGTGCCGAGCACCTTTCGGACCTCAACTCCGCTTTGAAGACGATGGTGCTTTTGGAAAAAGAAATCGAACTCCCGATTAAGCTCAACGTCGCTTATGGCTATTCCATCCGCCGTCGCGGCGATGCCGTTACCGCCATGGACGTTTACCGCATGGCTGACGCGAACATGTACGCCATGAAACTCGCCTCCAAGCAACAGAAGGCTTAGGTATTAGGTATCAGGTATTAGGTTTTAGGGGATAGGTTCCGGCTCGGAGGCCGGAATGACTGTGATAGCGTCATGGCGGACCAGATCCGCCATCTAAGCACTTCCAACGGAGCCAAAGACACTCTAGTACCTAGTAACTATTAACTAGTACCTAGCAACTAGTAACTAGTAACTAACTTCTAGTAACTAGTAGCTGAATTTTATTATAGATTAATGCTTGATGATCGAATTCAACATTTTTTATAAAC
>CAMZGI010000055.1 GCA_947306305.1 uncultured Fibrobacter sp. | reverse complement strand
CTAAGCTCTAAGCTCTGCCCGCTAACCTACTTCTTCTTCGGTTTGATGGCATTCCACACCATGTACGCGATAAACAAAGCGCCGAAGGCGAGGAGCGCGATAGCGAGTTCGGAATTGTATTTCTCGATGATATCCTTTTGCCCGTGTGCCAAATAGCCGAGCAGCGCGAGGACACAGTTCCAAATGGCAGCGCCGAGGAACGTGTAAAGCGTGAACGGGGCGAGCTTCATTTTAGCAAGCCCTGCTGGAATCGAAATCAGCTGGCGAATCACTGTAATAAGGCGACCGACGAACGTCGAAATAGCTCCGTGTTCGCGGAAGTAGTTCTCAGCTTTTTCAACCTTCTCGACATCGAGCAGCAAAAAGTGTCCGAGACGGCTATCTGCAAATTTGTAGATAATCGGGCGACCGAGAATTTTTGCAAGGTAGTAGTTGATATAGGCTCCAATCAATGCGCCAAGTGTTGCGAACAAGACGATGAGTGCAATATTTAGCCCGGACCCCGGCTGGAGTGCTTTGTAAGCGGCGGGCGGCACAACGAGTTCGGACGGGAATGGAATGAACGAACTTTCGATAGCCATGAGGAGCGTGATGGTGCCGTAATTCAGGTTGTCATTGTACCAGTCGATAATCTGGTTGTAAATGCCTGTGGATTTTGCGGTATCGACGGCTGCCGCTGCGTCAACGGTAAGCGAGTCGGATGCAAATGAAAATACGGAAAGGAGAAGCGCTAAAGCGATTGTGGTTTTGAGAACTGAATTTTTCATTGGACGCAATTTAGAATTTTTTTAGGCTAGCCTTGATGCTTTTGTTGTTCGTGATGGCTAGAAAACGAAGTAAATGCCAACGCCGAGCAATGCCGCCGCAGTTCCAAGCAAAATGCCGCCTGCAATAGCCTTGTTGTCGCCTTGATTTACCAGTTTTTTGTTCTTATCGACTTTGTTCCTGAAGTTTTCGCCTTTAGTCGAGCCGGGGAGCTTCAGCTCGGACTTGATGTCGTCTGCGTCTTTGTAGTCCAAGTGGGCGAGGTACAGGAACAAAGCTCCAATGAGCGATGTCCCTATGGACCCTCCGATGAATGCTTCGCCGAGCGTTTGCATTTGTTTGTCGTGAATCCACTTGTTCTGCTTTTCGATTTCGTTAAAGTCGGTGAGCTTTTCAAGGTCGATGCTCAAGTCAATTTGCGAAACTGGGGCGACGAAGAAGTTGATGAGCGTGTCGCGATAGCCAGCTTTGCGGATGACCAAGCTGTCTGTGCCCATGTCGAATGCGGGGATTTTATCGGGGGTCTGCGCGATAGCCTTGGTGCGTTTGGTGATGGGGGCGTTGGCTTTATAAACGTTTGCGCCTTCGGGGAACGTCTGGATTCTGATTTCGGGAGAAACGCGTTTGAGCTTGAGCGAAATATGCGTGGTGTCGCCGGGAATCGGGATGATGTTCGTGCTTGCTCCCCAGAGATGCCTTTCGACGTTCCAGTAAGCGTGAATTGTGAATTTGGATGTGTCTTTGGTGACGAATGTGCAAGGCGATTTGCAGATTGCGTCTTTTTCGGAACGTGAAATGGTCGCACCGTCGGGGTCTGTTTCGATGTGGATGTAGCTCCTGTCTTTTTTAGCTCCGATTATTTCTTTGCCTTGGGCGTCCAGCAATTGGTTTTTGAGTTTGTTGTTCGTGATGGCGTCGCTGAGAGCGGTTGCTCTTGCGATGTTGAGCGTCGCTTTGTGGAGTGTCGGGAGCGTGTCTTCGTAGAAGACGTGTGTCAAGTTAAGGCTGATGCTATCGGTTTTAATGTCCGAAGAAACTTCGCCAAAGTAGATGGATTTGAAACCGTGAGCCGCGAGTTCTATTTGGTAGCATACGTTGTCGTTGCAATTTTTAATATCGCTTTTACGGATGATTTGTGGAATTTCGCCAGATTCCATCAAGAGTTGAGCGGTAAGAGCTGTAAACTGGTCGGCAAAAGATTGCTCGACACCATCGGCATCGTAAGCAACAAGAACCGTCTTGTGCGGAGACTTGACCGCAGCATCCTTCTTCTTTTTCCCCTCATCCTTCGCTTCACTCTTCGTCGCAACCTCTATCTTCGTTTGAGTCGCTTGCTCTGCTTTCTTCGCTACATTTTCTTTCTTCTCTTGTTCTGGTTGGTGAGCCTGCCGAACCACCTCTTTCGCCTGAACTGCTTGCTCGACCTTTTTTGCAGCATCAACTTTCTTAGTTGTATCTACTTTTGCCTCTGCGTTCTTCACAGCATCTACTTTCGTCTGAGATACCGCATCTTTCGTCTTTGGATTGAGCAAATCATTCCCTTGCTCGTCAACGATTTTTTTGAATTGCTTCTTGGCAATCTTCACAACCGTAAACTTGTTCTGAATGTACCCGCCCAAACTGACAGTATCGTTCTCGATACCCAGCAACTTTGCACGTTGGCTTGTGCCCGAAACGAGCTCCACATCTACGAATATTCCTTCGGGGTCAGCGGCGAAGGCGGTGGCGATGGCGAATGCGATGAGTAAAAACGTCTTTTTCATATTCTACCTAAAATGAAAGGACAATTCCTGCCGAAAGTAAGAGCAATCCAGTTCCTAAAAACACCTTGGAAACAGTTTTAGCCGTCTTGGCTTTTTTCTTGTAATCCTTGAAATCCTGCATGTGCTCGTCGTACTTTTCGTTTTTTATACGCGTGTTTTCCATTGATTTTTTGAGGTCGTTCGCTTTACTGATGTCGTAAAGGGTGACTAGTGCCGAAATCCCGCTGGCTGCAAAGGGCACGATGGATGTCCACTGCAAGTAACGCCCGAGATTGCGTCTGCTGCGGTGCTTTAGCAATTCTTGGTTTGCAATGAGTTTTTCGTCATCGTAAGTTTGGCGGAGCGCGACAATAATGAAGGACGTATCGCTGGACGATAGCGTGATGTTGATTGTCGTGTCGGCGTAATCAGGGTGGAAAAATGAAACGATAATGTTGTTCGAATCTTCGGGAACAGGGATAAATGCAGGGGAGGTGTAGTCTGGTCTGCTTGCAAAGTCGGTTGGCAAAGAACCCGTGTATAAATCTACTGTAGAGGGGTTTGTCGAAATTTGCAAATACCTTGTTTTGGCTTTTTGCGGCTTGTTTTGTTGAACATCTTGTGCAAATGCGTTGCTGCAAATTGCAAATAACATCAAAACGATAATCGCGGAGGCGTTTTTAAAGTTCATTGCTAGAACCCTCCGTTACAGCAAAGGGACCTTTTATAGAAGTCTCTTTTTTGTTCACTTCGATTTTCCAATAAACTTCGGGAGCCTTGTTGCGGGCGTAATCTTCGGCACTGATGTATAGCTTGCATTCTTTTTTGCACGTATTCGGAATGCTCAATATGTTGTCTTCAAATTTTGTTTTGAGCGTGTCCTTGTTCATGATGGCTACGTTTTTAGAAACGTTCACGCCAGAACCGTTGTCGAGAACAAAGAATTTTATGGGATCGTCGGTGCTGATTTCTGTAGCGTAAGGGACCATGTTCGGTTGGACTTTGTCGAGCAAGTATAACGTGTCTGCGATATTTTTTGTACTTGGAGCTAAATCGACCGTCGTTGAATCGCATCCAAATTCTGTGCGTCCGTTATCGCATACGACGATTTTCACATTCGATTGCGCGGCGAGCGTTTCGCGAATGACCGTGTTGCCTTTCTTTCCAGAGAACGATGCAAGCGTGTCGCCTACAGACGAAATAAAAGCACCGGACAGTTTCGATTTTTCGGGGAACTGGTTGTACATGCACGAAATAGGAATTTCGATAATCGCGCTGCCATCGTTTTTCAACTTGGTCGAGAATTTGAATATTTCGCTATAGGCATATTCGATATGCCCCAATTCGTTTTGAATAGTCGCTCGAATGCCCCAGTACATTGTGGAGTTGTCGGTCTTGTGGTCGATTTCTTTGTTGTCTTTGTCTTTCTTTAAATCGAAATCGCCTATGAACAGCACGCTTTCGTTGCAGTCCGTTTCGCCTTGGGGCGATGTCCAAACATCGTAATTGTTATGGCTTGCAAAGAGGACGCACGTGGAGGTTTCCCAAGGGTCAATGCCCGAAATCTTCCATGAAAGTTCTACGCCGTCTTCGCTTTTGCCGTCGATTTGGTTGTAACCGTCTGCGGGTGACTGTAAAGAAACGGATGTCGGCGTGTTCACGTAAATGTTGGCATGCGATACAATCGTGTCGCCTAAATGATCGACTGTTTCAAACGTGACTTTGTGGATGCCCGCTTTGTCAAAGCTGCAAAAAACATAGGAACCGCTTGTTTCTTCGCCGTCAATATTCCATTTGTGCGTCAGGTAATATTCTGTCGATTTTTCGGTGGGTATTTCTGTGCCGTTGATGGCGTAAATGCCCCAAATACGAATTTTTTCTTTGTAGTTGACGTAGAAATTTTCGGCTGTTGCGTATTTTTTGTACGGCTCGTGAGTGTATGATTCGGGAACGACGTAAATCGCTTGAGTGATTTCGGGAATATCCGAAGCATTAACTTCTGAATCGGAACATGAATTTAGAACAAAAGATAGCGCAACTAAAGAAAGTGCTGACGGAAGATGAATATTTTTAAAAATCATTCTTCGTCCTCCTTTGTGCTAATTGGGGTGACGTTCAATGTCCAATCTTTGCTTTGTGTCAAGCCGTTCGTGTAAAGAATCGTGGATCTTATAGTTTGAGTTTCGTCGAACAAGTTTGCTTCGAGCTCGGCGTTGAATGCGTCTAAGCCTATGGCTAGAACCGATATGATAGTCGTGTTCTTGGTGACGTTGAGGAACTTTAGCGAATCGACTTTAAAACCGTAAGGATTGAGGTCTTTTATAAATAAGGTAATGGTGCCGTTGCTTGTAATTGTGGTATCGCTGTTGGTGTCGAACCAAAGCGTACTAGGCTTGATGTAAAATGACTTGCTCGATTTGTTGCCGCTTTCGTCTGTTGCTGTAACAGTGAGGATTCTATAAGCCCAGCTCTTTTCGGTTTCGTCTAAAATGACCGTTAAAACGCTATCTCTAAAGAACTTGTTTGTAATTGTCTTGCTTTCGAGGCTTGCTGTAATATTTGGTGAAGGTAGCGAACCGCCGCCATCTTTAATGATGAACTTTAACGTGTCTGCAAAGTCCAGCGTGTCGAGTCCCGAAATGGACGCTATGGAAGGCTTTGTTTCGTCCGTCAGCTTCAGTCCTTCGATGACTGTTACAAATCCATCGTTGATGACAACATCCGTTTTTGTAGAGCTAAAGTCGGGGTAGTCCGATTTGACGGAAAGCTTGTATTTGCCTGCGGGAATGGCTCCGAGCGAGATTTCGTTAAAGACTTTTGATGGCGTGAATTTGTAGTCAATGACTTTAGTGGAATCTTTTTTGTTTTGAAGCGTCAAATGTATTGGAACGGGCGCGTCTTGGCTTGATTCGATGACGGCGTTTAATGAACCTTCTCCGGCGAGACCTTTGGTGTAGAAGTAGCCTTCAATTTTTTCAGCAGAGGCGTAGCCAAATTCGTTAAAGCTTTGAACCGTCCAGTTGTACTTTTTAAATGGATTTAATTTGTTGTGAAATGTGTAGTGCGGCTCGTCTAAAACGATGTCGATGTCTTTGAATTTCGAACTCGAATTGGCGTAGCTTTGTTCGCTCAACGTAAAACGGTATTTGTGAGAAAGCTTGATGCCTTCAGTGTAAGAACTCCATGCAAAGTAAATCGCTTCGTAGGGGGCGATGGCTTGGGTGCCCGCCGCTGGAATGAACTCGCTTTCGTTGATGGTCGGGTTCCCTGCAATCCACACATCTACCGAGTCGTAGTGCATGTCGCCAAAATAGTCTTTTAGAACGAACTTGAACTTGTGGTGCCCGGGCTTGTTGATTTGCCTTTTAAAGTTGTATTCCGAGGAACAGTATTCGCCATCCATGAGCCAGTGGTAGTCCTGAACGCGAATGATTTTATTCGGAACGATGGTCGTTAAAAAATAAATGGTGTCGCCGACGTTGAACGTGTCCGCTTTAATGCTTGGATTAGGCACTGCCATAGAAGTCGAAAGTGTAGCGTCAATGCTTATCTCGACCGAGTCTGCTTCGTCAAAAATGTGATCGTTGGAATCAAAGCACGACTGGAGTAGCCATGATGCAGCAACAATGATAAATCCTTTGATGAAATTCATTTTGCCTCCAACGTGTCGATGACGTAAAACTTCTTGTAGGGGAGCGTGTCTGCGTCGCCGTAAAGGTCTCGCACGATGATGCGGAACTTGTGCTTGCCGGGTTCGAAGCCGGACTGCTTGACTTGCATGAGCGTTCCAACTTCGTATTTTACGCCGTCAATGTCGAGCGTGTGGAACAACGTGTCGCCGTTATTCAGGTCCATGTCGTAGCTGTACCAGTCGAACAAGAAGGCCGATGTTTTAGAACCGTAAAGCGTGTCTCCGTCTGCTGGAACGGTAGAGTCTGCAAGGACGGGCAAGGAATTGATGATGACGGAAAATTCTTTTGAGAGCGAATTGCCTTCGTTGTCAGTTGCAATGAGCTTGTTCGGAATGACGCTTTCGCCTTTGGCTCTTTCGTCCTTAGTCGCTCCCTTGGTCGGGTAAAACGTGTAGGTCGCCCCTCGCCTAAGCAAGCTGTCTTTTTTGCCATTGGAGTAAAACCACTCGAACGATAAATCGTCTTGGTAGTTATCGGGAACAACCTCTGCGCGGATTGTTGCCGAGTCGGAGGGATGCACCTTGAGCTGCGTCGAGTAGGAGCTCCCTTTTTGCTTGATCAGAACGTTAATGGATTCGACGGGCTTTAACGCATCGGGGTTGCTAGGTGCGTCAAGGCAGCCGACGAGAAATAGGTCGAAAAACGTCGCGACCATCAAAAAAGGCAAAATGGAACGATTGAACAAATTCATTTGAATTAAATCTAACTATATTCGTCGATATGAGTGCCCAAGATTTTGAATATAAAAACGCAATGACCCGCTTGGAAGAGATTTTATCGAAAATCGACAATTCTGAGATGGAAATTGATGAACTTGCTCTGGAGGTTCAAGAGGCAACGCAGCTTTTGCGCAAGTGCAGGCAAATTTTGATTGCGACCGAAAAGAACGTTCAGGACGCTCTTGCAGAACTGGATGCTTAAATTGGACGCTTGATGAATATCGAAAATTTTGATAAGGCTGTTCCAGCTATCGAGGTGAACGGGCTTACGGTGAAGTTCCCGATTCGCGGTGGCGTATTTAGTAAAGTTAAAGATTTTTTTACGGCGGTTGACAATGTCTCGTTTACGCTCCCGCAAGGGAAGATTCTTTCGATAGTGGGGGAGTCGGGTTGCGGCAAGTCAACGCTTGTAAAGTCGCTGGTAGGGCTGGTTCCCGTTGCTAAGGGTGAAATTAATTTGTTTGGACTCCCAGTGAAAAACGGGAAAGCAGGGTCTGCAAAAGACTTTGTTCGTGTTTCGGACTTGGTGCAGATGATTTTCCAAGATCCGTTTAGCAGCTTGAATCCACGCCAGACGGTGACTGAAATTTTGACCGCGCCTGTTGTTGCACGTGGAGTTCCGTTTGACGAAGCTTGCAAGCGTGCGAGAGAACTTTTGAACCGCGTTTCGCTCCCGGCTGGAGCGATGGACAAATTTCCGCATGAATTTTCGGGCGGGCAGCGCCAACGCCTTTGCATAGCCCGCAGCTTGATGGTTCGCCCCAAAGTGCTGCTTTGCGACGAAGTGACGAGCGCTTTGGACGTTTCGGTGCAAGCGCAGATTTTGCACTTGCTCGACGACTTGCGTCGCGAGCTAGGCCTCTCTATTCTGTTTATCAGCCATGATATGCAGGTTGTCCGTGCGTTGAGCGACGAAGTGCTGGTTATGTACTTCGGGCATGCCGTGGAACACGGACCCGCCGATGACGTGCTCACGAACCCGCAAAACGATTACACCAAGAAACTCCTCGCCAGCGTCCCTACCATTCACCGCGAGTGAGAATCTGTAATTTCTTTATACAGAGCCAGTTGGCGTTTAAAGCAATCGTTCCAGCTGAACTTTTCGGCGTACTTTCTGGCTTTTGCTTTTTTCTCGGTGAGGTCGGAATGGTAGAGTTCTACAATCGCATCGGCTAACGCTTCGGGCGTGCGTTCCTTGAGGATTGTGCCTGCGCCTGATTCTGTGACGTGCTCGAATGCAGCACCGGCGGCTGCGCCGACGAGGGCGTTTCCGCTAGCCATGCTTTCGAGAATCGAAAGCCCGAAAGTTTCCCAGCCCGAGAGGGCGAGCCCCATATCGACGCTTGCGTAATAGCGAGCCATTTCTTCGACCGAATTCACAAACCCGATGTAGCTCACATGCTTGTATTTTTCGGCGGCTTCTTTCACGAGCGGGAGGCTTGGACCTGTGCCTGCAAAGACAATGGCGGGCTCGTGCCCGAGCTTTTTCGTCAAGATGTCGTAAGCGCCAAGAACAAGGTCAATCCCTTTTTCGTTGCAATGCCTGTGCGGAAAGAATATCGTGAGGCGGTTTGGCTCTCCGTCTTTTAACTCTTTGACGAGTGCTTCGTCGCGTTTGTCAGGCGAGAACATGTCGATGTCGCAGCCAAGCGGAATCCATCTAGGGTTGGGCAGTCCGTTTTTCTTGAGCCGTGCCATCGCTTCTTTAGATGACGCTTGTACGCAATCAAACCCTTTAAATTCCTTTTTGGCGTACCAAAAAGCAATTTTGCGGAAGAACGTTCCCGTGCCAGCTCCGAGCTTTTTTGCAATCGGGCGGCCAACGTAAGTAACCGGGAAATCGGCATGCCAAAAGCTGAACAACGCTGCGTTTGGTACAACCTTTTTTGCAAGGAGGCGAACAGCCGACGGCAGAATGTAGGGCGAACCCACTTCAATCACGTCGGGCTTGTACTTCTCAAGAATGGGGCGGATTTGGGCGGGCTTCCACATAAAGCGGTATTCCCAGTTCCCGGGAAAGCGGAACGCCTTTATATGCTCGATAATTAGACCATCGCTTCTTTTTTCGGTGTAATTCTCCGAAGAAGGCATCACAAAGACCGACAAAACTTCGTTTTGCTTTTCGTAAAATGCCATCTTTTGCAAATGGTAACGGCGGACTCCGCCTCCAGACGGGCTCCAAAAGTTGTTGAAATCGACAATGGTAAACATTAAGCTTCTTGCATGCGGCTAGATTGTGGGTCGATTGAAATTTTGCCTTCGTAAGTGCGGCTTGAACCCAATCGCTTGGAATCCAAAGTGAGCGTCAAACCGTCCTCTTTTTCCGTGAGCCAGTAGATGGCGTCGGAATCGCGGAGGTAGGCTCGCGGCCCTAAAAGTCCCATGTTCGAGTCGATGAGTTCGCCACCGAGGAATATGGGAATGTCGAGCGCTTTGTACAAATCGAGCATCACGGTCGAACGTTTTTCGTGGATGTCGGGGAGTTCCGGGCGGTCGGTGATTTTCAGGTGGTCGATACCGTCAACCACGAGGACTAAATTCGGGTGGTCTTTCAATTCGGGCTTGAACGTCTTGAGAAGGTCGTTAAAGTCGAGCGAAGGCATGTCTTCCCAAATTTCAAGGCGGTTGTTTCGCACGTAGCCCATCAGCTCGCGGGTTGCATCCGTGATTTTCTGGTTGATATCGTTGTCTGTATTTTGCTTGCGGACAGTCAAAATCGATTCTCCGATAAGCATCGAGACAAAGCGGTCGAATATTTGACGGCGAGGCGTTTCGTAGGCAACGTAGATAACCTTGAGGTTTGGATTGCTTTGAATCAAGTCGAGCGTAAGGCTCGAAAGCAAAATCGTCTTGAGCCCGAACGGGTGCGAAGACACAAAGTAACATCCCGATTGGATGCCGTCAATTTCTTTGGATAGCTTGGGGAATGTGTTCAGCGTATAGCCTACGCTCTGCTCTGGCGGGCAAGCCATGGCTGTATCGAAGTTTTCCTTGATGTCTTGCAACAGCATCGAACGGCGGTGCGAGCGGATTGTATCGACATCCGTTTGTTCGATGAGGTCCAAAAGCTGGTCGGCTCCATTTTTGCGAACAAACCTATCGACGGATTCTCCCTTCGGGAGCACAATCGACTTGAGGTTCATGTTCAGCTGGTCCGCCATCTTGAGGTAATTTTGAATCCGCAGTTCTTGTTCCCTGCGGTTCTGCTGCCTGCGCAAGATGATTGTGAACGACTCGGCACCACAAGCTTTGAGCTTGTACAAATGGTTGATGTTCAGTTCTTGGTACATCGTGGAGACTACGCCCGGAATACCTGCGAGGTCTGCGGTGAGCGCGTCAAAGAACCCTTCGACGATGATGGGGCTTTCGTTGTCGGCTTGAATATTGAACGGAACGACAGCCGAGCCCGATGCGTATGTGACGTAGGTGTGCGTATTTTCGTTGTCTTCGATGAGCCTTCCATAGACGGAATTGATGTAGCCTTTGGAATTGCGGGCGGGAATAGTAAGTCTAGGCTCGTGGTAGGCTTCGAGGTTGTCGAGGTAAAAACTGATTTGGTGGCGTTCGAGACCCGAGAGCATGCAGTAGCTGATGAACGGTTCCGGGTCGCCGCTATAGTAGCCAAGACCGTAAAGTTGGGCTTGTCCAATCGTCCATCCGCGAGCTTCCAAGAATTTAGCTGTAGATTCGCTTTTGCATGCAGCCCAGTGGCAGTAGCGCACAAAACACTCCAGCACTTTGGACTTTTCGCCGCCGACTTCCTTGACCCACGGGTGTTCCTTGTCTTGACCATTCTTTAAGTCTTTGTCGAGCGCTCCTAAAAATTCAAATGCTTCGCTACGGGCGGACTGCTCGTCCATCCCGTTAAAACGGCTCTTCATGATAAAATCGACCAGGTCGCCTTCGCTCCCGCACTGCAAGCAGCGGTAACGCCAATAACCCAACGCGTCGTAAAAGAACAACGACGTTTCTTCGGGCGAGTGGAACGGGCAGCAGGCTATAAGGTTTCGGCCCCAACGGCTCAGGGGAATTCCCAGCTGTCTTGGGTGGGCCTTGGTTCTCATGTAATCTGCATGTTTTTGATCAATCAGCATGGAAGCCTCCATATACTGAAATCTAATAAAGAACGCTCCCGTAATTACAGTTTTTTTCAAAAAATGGGCAATTCGTTGCGATTAATCAAATTCATTATCTATTTTTTGAGCATGGTTATTCTTGGTATCGACCCGGGCTCTATCACGACCGGATATGCGTTTTTAAAGAAAATGGGCAATCAAATCCAGGTTTTGGAGTATGGAACGTTCCATGCAGCCCCTGCGAAGGATTTGGAAGACCGCCTTGTGCATATCGTTTCGGAGCTGGAGCAGCGACTGGAGCTTTACCACCCGGACGCTTTGGCGATGGAAGGCGTTTTTTTTGCGAAAAATGTAAAGAGCGCTTTGGTGCTTGGGCATATTCGAGGGGCTATTCTTGTGGCTTGCCGCCGTCGTGGGATGACGTACGAGGAATATCCGCCGCGAGTCGTAAAACAGGCGGTGACAGGCGATGGCGCTGCTTCAAAAGAGCATGTGGCGAACATGATTTTTGCCCGTTTGGGGATAGCCGCGTCTGAACTTCCGCTCGATGCGACCGATGCGCTTGCGATTGCGTGGACGCACGCGAACCCAGCTCCGATGGCGCAGACTCTGTTGAAAAAGTCTCCTGCGAAAAAGAAAAAAGCCTCGGTACAGCAATGGAAAGACCTGATTGAAAAGATGGGAGGGACGATTCAATGACGGATTTGTTGCCTTACGGCATGGGAACGCCAGACTTGGTGGAGTTCCAGCCGGGGTATTTTGTAGATCGGGCGATTGTGGGCGATTTGCAAGCGTTGGCTGAGGATGCGAAAGCAAACGGTTTTGAGCTGCGAGTGGAATCAGCTTACCGCTCTTTCGAGAAGCAGCTTTCGATTTGGAACCGCAAAGCTAGGGGTGAGCTTACGCTTTTGTCGGCGACGGGCGAACCGATGGAACGCCCCAAAGACGAAGAAGAGCTGATGTATGCGATTCTCACGTGGTCGGCGTTGCCGGGGGCGAGCCGTCACCATTTGGGGACGGACATCGACGTAGTCGATGGGGCAGCGTGCCCGGAGGGCTACGAAGTGCAGCTCACGCCCGCGGAATGCGAGGGCATGTTCGCGAAGTTCCACGCTTTTTTGACGGAACGGATGGAGGCGGGCACGTCGTTTGGCTTTAGCCGCGTGTTTGTTCCCGGACGCGGGAAAATCCGCCCGGAGGGCTGGCATATTGCGCACCTGCCCACGTCGCGTAAACGTCTCGAACACTTTTCCCTTGACGTGCTGCGAAGCATCTACGAACGCTCGGATATGGAATGCAAGCAAGCCGTGCTAGATAATCTGCCGAAACTCGCGGAGGAATACATTTATCCGTACTTTGTGTGATGCGGCTACGCTGTAGTTAATAGTTTTGAGTTTCTAGTTACTAGGGTTGCTTCGCAACAGTTACAAGTTCTAAGTTACTAGTTACTAGATTTTTTTTCAAGAATCTCTAGTAACTAGCCCGAAGGGCGAAGTAACTAGTACCTAGTAACTAAGTT
>CAMZGI010000054.1 GCA_947306305.1 uncultured Fibrobacter sp. | reverse complement strand
CTGCCAACTTCCTACTGCCTACTAATCCCAGCGATATTCGCGAGAGCGTCTTGCATAAACTTGGCGTAGAGTTTCGAAAGCGATTCGGCGGCAGAATGCGCGTCGCGCTTGCCCATGCTTTCGCGGTCGTCGTAACGCTTTTCCCACAGCGGATTTTCTTCGCCGACTTTGCGGAACGTGAGCTGTACCGCGAGGTGGGCGTACTGCGAACTGCCCTCGTCAATTTCTTCGATGGCATCCACATTGCCGAGCAATTCATAATCGGGCTTGCCCATCGGCTTTAAATCCACCGATTTGAATATATTGCTCTTGACCAAGTATTCGCCAGCCACTTGCGTGAGCATTTGTTCGGGACGCGTTGCCCACAAGTCCAAATCGTAGAACATAAAGTCGTATGCCGATTCACGATAAACGATATTGCTGCGCTGGTAAGCGGGGTCAATCGTAAATTTCTTGACGTGAATGCGAGCGTCATTTGCTGCGCTAGAGACGCTTGCAATCGGCTCTGCCGAAACCGTGTAGTAGCGGGAAGGCTCTGTCGAGCCGCCCAAGCAACCCGTGAGCGTGAGTGCCGAAAGGAGTGCAGAAATAACCAATAAACGATTTGCTTTCATAATCTTAATCTCCTTTATCGACCGCTCTTGCCTTCGGAACGGATGAGCGCGGACGGATTGTTCTTAATCTTTTGAGTAAATTCTTCGAGGTTTTCAAGAATCGTGTTGAGCTCTTCCACGGCGTTGCCCACTTGGTCTTGGTTCCTGTAAACCATCGCGTCAACATTTTGCGTGAGTTTGTTCATCGCTTCGGCGGTTTGCATCAAGTTGTCGTTCAAGCCCTTCGTGTCGATTGCTTCGAGCTTTTCTTTAAGCGTCGTGAGGCTTGCGTCTGTCTTTGCAGCGAGCTTTGCATCTTCGATTTCTGCAAGGATTTTTTGCATCGAAGTTGCCGACTTTGTCATGCTGTTCAAGGGCTTGCTGAGGTTTTCGGTCAAGCGGCTCAAGTTTTCCGTTGTCGTTTCGAGGTTCTTGAGCGTGTTCGAAATGCTTTCGGCGTTTTCTGGTGAAAGCACGCGGTTAATCCCGTCGATAATGGGGTTGACTTTGCCAAAAATGTCGCCCATCTGTCCAGTGATTTGGTCGAACATGGAGGTCGCAGCCGGAACAAGTCCGCCTTCGGGAACGTCTGGTTCGCTGAACTTGCCGCCAGAAAGAATCACTTGCTTTTCGCCAGTGAGGTTCATGCCTGCGGTAAGCCCTGCGCGGGTGCCTTCCTTGATTGGAGTGCCTTGCGTTACCTTGAATGCAACGACCACTTGGTTCAAGTTTTCTTCGTTAATCGTGATGCTTGTAACGCTACCGACGGAAATACCGTTCAGCTTGACCTTTGCATCGACAAAAAGCCCATTCACGTCCGTGTCGAAAATGGTGTAGTAGTTGTCGAACTGTTCGCTCAAATAGCGCTTGAGCACATACCCCAGGAATATGCAAATCATTATTCCGCAAAAGAGCATGAACGCGCCTAGTTTAATTCTTTCGGATCGGGTGGTTTCCATTATTACTCCAACTCAATCAATAAATTCAAAATGGTAAAAGTCTTCGCCATTGTATTCTTTGGGGCACTGCCTGTTAAAGAAATGCCTCAGAATCGGGTCGTCCGATTCCATCCCTTCTTTGAGCGTCGCGTCTTTTAGAACGTAGCCGTCTTTCAGGTAAACGAATCGGTCGCAGACAATTTTAATGCTTTCGAGTTCGTGGCTTACGATGACCATCGAAACGCCGAGCGTGTCGCGCAGTTCGAGCAGCAGTTCGTCGAGCGAACGGGCTGTCACCGGGTCAAGGCCTGTCGAGGGTTCGTCGCAGAACAACAGTTCTGGCTTGAGCGCAATCGCGCGGGCGAGGGCTGCACGCTTCTTCATACCGCCAGAAATCTCGCCGGGGTACTTGTGGAACGCGTGGAGCAAATGCACTTTTTCGAGGCGGTCTGCAACGATGGCTTCCATCTGGCTCTTGGGCATGTAAGGCATGCTCCTCTTGAGGGGGAGCATCGCGTTTTCGGCAACGGTCAAGTCTGCAATGAGTGCTCCGCTCTGGAACAGAACGCCTGTACGCATGCGCGTTTCGCTGTCGAGACCTTCTTTGGCGCCAAACGACTTTCCAAAGTAAGTAATCGTGCCTTCGTCCGACTTGATGAACTTTAACACGTTGTTCAATAGAGTCGATTTTCCGCAGCCAGAACTTCCGAGCACCATGCGGATTTCGCCTTTACGCACGCCAAACGAAATATCCTTCAAGATAGATTCGCGTCCGTAGCTTGCTTTCAAGTGGTCAACTTTTAGAATCTCGTCCATATTGACCTCTAGTAGAAGATGAAGGCGAAAAGGGTATCGGCTATCACAATCGTACAAATTGCAGCCACAACGCTCGACGTGGTCGCTTTACCGACCGCTTCTGCACCGCCGTGGGCGTTGAGTCCCTTGTTGCAGGCGATGAGCGTTACAATCCAGCCAAACACGAGTGCCTTGATAGTGCTCTTGAGGAACGTCATCGGGTCGATGCCGTCTCGCAGCCCCATCATGTAGTTCGAAAAAGAAATGTCGCAGAAAAAGTATGCGATGAGAAACCCCGCCATGCTTCCGACGATGGATGCGCAGAACGAGAGAATCGGCGTGGTGATGCTGAGCGCGATAAATCGCGGAACCACAAGGTACTGCACCGGCGGAATCGCCATAGACTTGATAGCCTTGACTTCTTCGCAAACGCTCATGTTTGCAATTTCAGCCGCCATGGCGCTGCCAGAACGCCCTGCCAAAATAATCGTCGTGAGGAGCGGACCGATTTCTGCAAAAATGAGGAACCCAAGCCCTGACGCGAGGTAAGAACCTCCGCCCACGGCGTTGAGCATCACGGAACTCTGCAAAGCCATCGTAAGGCAAATGAGCCCCACGAACAAAAAGCAAATGCCCATGGCTTCGCTGCCCGACTTGAACATCTGCTTCGTGATGCCGCCAAAGTGGATTTTACCCTTGTCGAACGGACCGATAATCGTCCAGTAAATCGCCATAAAAAGGAGCACGAGGACTTCGAACGTTTCGCGGATGAGCATGAACCCCGTGTCGCCCATCATTTCGAGGATGTTGTTCGTCTCTCGTTGGGGCTTTTCGGGCGGTTCCATCTTGCGGAGGTTCTGCAAGTGTTGCTTGATTTCGGGATTGAAATGAGCAAGGACGAGCCTGTGGCCCGTTTTTTCGGAGAGTTCCGCTAAAAGTGCAAAAAAGGCATCGGCGCTGTAGTCCATGTAACTGAGGCTTGAACCATCCAAGAGGAGTTCGCCTTTACAGAGACCCTTCCTGCAATCGGCGAGCAGCTTTTTGCTGTTCGATGCAGTAAGTGAGTTCGGTAAAACTATCGATGTCATTTCCATTGGGTGGAAATTTAGAAAATTTTAAAACACGGCTGTGCTAAAAGGCCGCGTTTTCTTTTGGGTATGCCGAATTTCAGCCTAAAAACGCAAAAACTGGGGATGGAAGGTAGTTTGCCCTTGCGTTACCGACAGGATGACGTTTGTATTTTGCAAATGGCGCAGGTCGAAGGTTAGTTCGTTCCCGTCCATCGTTTTTTCGAGCAGTAGCGCTCCGAGGGGCGAGAATAGCCGTACAGTCTTTTTGCCTTGCTGCGGAGCGTAAATATAAATGCTCCCGTTGCGCGTTCTGACTTGCACGTTTTGCATCGGCAGTTTGTGTGCAATCGAAACCAAACCGTCGCTAGAGCTGGATTCAATATCCTGCGAAGACGAGGACTCTGTAACTTCGGAGCTTGAGGAAACGTCTATAGAGCTTGAAGAAACGTCTGCAGAGCTAGACGAGATTGTTCTGGAACTTGACGATTCTGCTGTGGAACTCGATGAATTTGTTGCGGAACTTGAAGAAATTTCTATAGAGCTCGACGAGAATGAAGATGACGAAATAATTTCAGAGCTTGAAGATTCTGCCGTTGAACTTGAAGACGATTCCGACGAACTCGATTCAACAGAAGACGACGAGCGGACAGTCATATCGACGTTGAAGGTGACGTATTCGTAGTCTGGAGCTTCTGTGATGTTAGACAAGGTAATTCCCATGTCGGTACCATCCCAAAAAACGAACTTGTTAAAAAACGTTACGTTTGCAGAACCGGGGAATGATTCGTCTGCTGTCGTGTATTTGACTTTTTCGGGAACCGCTTCGATAATATCGACGTACATGTGGTTGCTATCAGCGTTGATAATAGCTTTATTCCAAATCGAGTCCACGTAATCAATATGCCATACGAGCATTCCAGAATTTTTGAGTGCTTGATCCCAATCTTTTTTTGAACGGTATTCCAGCAGGTACATTTCATCAGGATTTTTAGGATTGGTAATGCTGTATGCAACGTTGTTTTCAATCTTTTCTAGCTTGACTTCGCCGATTTCGTTGAGTTCAGTAGGCGTGAGCCACCCTAGCGACATTCTTTCAAATGCGGTGTAGAATGGCGGCGAACAGGCTTGCGTGTTGTAAGTGTTTGCCGGGCAGTTGTAATCGCCATCCGCCATGACAGCCCATGTTCCCGGCGATTTGTGTGAATTTGTTTGTTTCGTGTCGTACAAGTCTGGCAAACCGAGCACGTGACCTAGCTCGTGAATTGCAAAGCCGACTCCTTCAATAACGGACGTGTTGCTGTTGCTTTTGTAGGCTCTTCCGCTGATTTCGTTTGCACAGGCGTAACGGTTGATGTGGTAGCCTGGTGCCACTAGTTTCCCGGTATTCAAGACTCCTTTTCTTCCCATGTATCCAGCGTGAGGCCAAATGGATTCTATGACAGGCGAATTGGACGCGCCGACTCCCGCGTAAACCACAAAGAAAAAGTCTATGTCGCCGTCGTTGTTCTTGTCGTATTTGGAAAAATCGATTTCGCCTTGATGAATGAGCGTGTCTATGGCTTCTTTGAAAGCTTTCCGTGCGGCGTTGTAGTTCTTGTTTTCTTTGGATATGCAGCCGTAGGAACTTCTTGTTCCGGGAACCGTTATAGGACCGTAAACATCAAAAGACGGGGTGAATTTACCCAAGGAGTTTTGTATAAAATAATCCCTTACGCTCCCGTGGTTGGCAACTTCGTTAAATCCTTGCTTGTTGAAAAAATCTGTGTATAGTTTTTGAGGGTCGCTGCTTTTGAATTTGACATCGGAAAACTGCACCAGCAAAATCAATCCGCGGAGTTCTCCCGTTGTAATTTCGTGGTCAATGGGTGGCAAACGTTGTATTCTGCGGGTGACAAATGCGGGAACTCTATATTCGATAAAGTTGTCGCCGTGAGCGTAAATTTCGGATGATTCGCCAGATTCGTCGCCCACGTTACGCACTTCGATGGTGCTCCCGTCTGGCTGTTCTAACAAAAATGTCTCGTTGCTTGCGGAAACCGCAAAGCAGTAAGATGCAAACGTCAATAGCAATAACAATATCTGAGTGAAATGCATCACCCGCCTCCTTAAAACGCCTTAAGATAAGTATAATAAAAAAGAGGCAGAATGGGTAGCCTCTTTCAGTTTAATGTTTTGATATTTGGACTTTTCCCGTAAACAGTTGCTTGCGGTCTTGAATTACGGACAAAATTACGCTTTGATTTTGCAGTTCGCGGATTCCATCAATAATGAGTTCGCTTCCGTCCATCGTTTTTTCGAGCAGTAATGCTCCGATGGGCGAGAATATCTGCACGGTCTTTTTGCCTTGCTGCGGAGCGTAAATATAAATGCTCCCGTTTTGCATCCTGACTTGCACGTTTTGCTTAGGCAATTTGTGTGCTAACGAAACCAAGCCGCCGCTGGAACTGGACAATTTACCGTCTATATCCACCGTAAAGGTGACGTATTCCTTATCCGGCGATTCGGTGATGTTATGAAGTGCAATCTTCATGCTGTCGCCGTTCCAGAAGATGAATTTGTTGAACTCGGTCACATTTTTTGAACCGGGAAAGGCGTCCGATGCTTTTGCTTTGGTGCTTGAATCGGGATAAGCGTCTATGATATCGACGTATGGGTGATTGGGATTCATATTGAGTCTTCTTGTTTCCCAAACGGAATCGACATAGTCGATATGCCAAATCAGCATTCCAGAACCCGGGTGCTTTTGATCCCAGCCTTTCTTTGTTCGGTATTCCAGCAAGAACATTTCATTTGGATTTTTAGGATTCGTGATGCTATAGGCTGCATTGTTGTCGATTTTATCTAGTTTTAAAGTGCCGACTTCGTTAAGCTCTGTTGGCGTAAGCCATCCAAGCGACATTCTCTCGAAGGCCGAAAGGAGTGGTGGTGTGCAATCTAGTACATCATAAGCATTGCTTGGGCAGTTGTAAGAGCCTCGGTCCATTACATCCCAGTAACTTGGTGTTTTATAACTATTTCTGTTATACAAATCATAGTGATCGTGCAGGCCAAGAACGTGATTGAGCTCGTGAACAATGAGACCTATTCCGCTAATCGAAGATGTTGTGCTGTCTTTTAGGTATGCAGTCCCGCTTATTTCGCTTGCGCAAGCGTATGTAAATGCTTCGGTGCCGTCGCTTAGTATGGGCAATTTGTCAGCAATTCTTGAAAATTCGCCAGCATGGGGCAAAATCGTTTCTTTTATTGGGGTGTCGTGAGCCCCTACGCCTGCAAAAATAAAAATAAGAAAATCAATGTAGCCGTCCTTGTCTTCATCGTATTTCGAGAAGTCGATATTCTCTTTTTTGTCAAGTGAGTCTAAAGCACGCCGAAAAGCCATGCCTGCTCCAAAAAAGTTTTTACTGTCTTGTCTTCCGCCGTAAGGACTTTTGGGCCCAGGAGCCATTATGGGACCATAAACATCAAAGTTCGGGATGAACTTTCCCATGGAATTTTTTATAAAGTAATCCCTTACGCTCCCGATGTGGGCGTATTCGTTGAATCCTTCCTTGTTCAAAAAATCGGTGTATAATTTTTTCGGGTCTGAACTTTTGAACTTGACATCCTCGAATTCTACAAGAACGACCATGACTCGGTGCTCGCCAATCGTCAAGTTGCTATGGGGAATGGCTAATGCATGCCCCACCAAAGCCAGCAATGGCAGTAAAATTTGAATGAATTTCACACCCACCTCCTTCAATCTCCTACATTAGAAGTATAACAAAAAATTGGGTAAAGGTGTCAAACTTTATTGTCTAAATTAGCGTGGGGGCTTTTATTCCTTTGACGTGGAATCCCTCACGCAACGGAGAGAAAGACCCAATTCATATTTGTCAATTTCTTTTTTTGAAATTTCTTTGCTTTTTGCGGTAAAACAAAAAATATTTGTATAGTAATATGAATCCCAAAACTTTTCAAAAAAGTTTAAAGTTGTCTAGCAAGAGAGTCGTTTTTATCTTAATTGAAAATCTTCGGACTTGATTGATAAAGCAAATTCTTCAGGCTTAATCATCAAATCTTTTACATCTTTATTTTTGCCAAGACAGCTTAATGAACTAACAGGAACATTAGCGATGAAACCTTCATCATCAAACATTTCTAAATCTTTTCCGCTACATTCATCTATAATATTGTGACATTTTTCCAACTCAATGTCTGGCCAGCAGAAAATCCACAATGCAACAGTAGAATCTTCATGAATAACAGATGGCTTTATATTTACAGTCTTCTCTCGTATTTCATTTATATTAATGGTATTGAAAAATCCTTCAACTAAGCTATCAAGCAACATTTTTTTTACATCGTATTTTGTCGTAAATAAAATTACGAATTTATTTTGATCTTTGCCAACTTCATAATCGAAAATTTCCAGCTCATTGAGCAAATTTCTTTCTTTTGGCGAAAGGGGTGAGTCTTTTATCATGTGAAATCTGCCTGCAGGAACAATTTCGGAAGTGTTGTCCGAGAATCTTGTTAAAACTGTATCGGCTTGACCTGTGTATATCCATAAAAATTCTTTCCATAAAAATGTTTCTGAATTACTTGAAAAAGACGTAACCGAGCTAGATGAACTGATTTCCTGCAAGCTCGACGAAATGTTCTCGACGGATCCTTCAACAGGAAAAACGGTAGAATTTTCCTCGCTACAGGCTATAAAAAGAAAGGTCAATACACCTGCAATTAAACTTGTGATTAGATTCCGCATAAACTCCTCCAAATGATTTCAGCCCGAATTCTTTCATATTAAATTTTTGGAATGAGACTACTCATCTTTAGTACAACGAATAGAGTATCCATCAAATTTAGGACGTTCATCTAGACTAATTACATTGTCTTGACTGGATATGCTACAAGCAAAAGCCTCATCTGCGATTATATCTTTGCTTTCAAATGAAAGTCCTATAGTTAATTGTAATGTTGTCCAAAAATAAGAGAATTCGCCTACTTCAATCCACAAGTTTTCATTGGACGAATACATTCCTGCTGGCAAAATTTCAAGACCTAAAATGTCAGAGCCATTTTTGTCATTATTCCATCCGTAAGTCGATATGATTGCATCCACATTTTCATTTGTTAATTTCATTATATTTGAAAAATCTTCTTCTGAAGGAATGTGCCATCCCATGGGGCAAATGCCACGCGAAATTTTTCCCAATTTTGAATTGTTATAGTGATGTTTATAGCATTCATCAGTATTTTCAAATGATTTGCAATCCATCGCTGCTTCCCATGAATACAGTCTTCCATATTTTGTGCAGTTGCCAAGATCGTTATTGTAACATAGGCTTATGGAATCGTTATAGTTCAAATTTTCAGCCATCCACCATTGATTGCCGATTTTTACGGTCTTGTACACTTGCCCGTCGCGTTCGTCTGTCAGTTCGCCATGTTCTACAAGTTTTTTTTCATCGTCCTTGACACAACGGATTGGATAAGCTAAACCTTTAGAAGAATTGCTTGTTAATATTTTGTTATTTCCAAAACACAATCCTTTTGCGTTTTCTCTATCTATTTGTGCAGAAGTCCAAAAATCTTCATATCTTAATTTCATTTCAGTTTTAAATTCGTTGTCTTCATTTTCTGTCAAAAACCAATAATGTTCTAACCAGATGAGTTTATCGTAGGATTCGTTTGAATAGTCAATAATATTTTTTATGTCAGTTTCATTGGGTATGTGCCAATTTTCGGGGCAGATTCCACGCACTCCCTTTGATGGTTGTGAACCACAATTTACTCCTTTTCCGCATCCTTTCCCGTCATGGCTAAAGACTGCTGCGCTATCCATCGCGATGGACCAACGGTAAAGTTTTCCGTATATTTCCTTAGATTCTGTTTTTTTGTCATTTGTGTTTGATGAATCTTTTTTGGATGTTGGTAACGAATATGCAAAGTTTAAATTCTCCGCCATCCACGTTTGCTCGCCAATTTTTATCGTCTTATAAATTTGTCCATCACGTTCGTCAATTAATTCCCCATAGGAATACGGTTCCCAGCTAGAAGAACTGATTGCCGTATTGCTGGAGAAAATGGAGCTGGATGATGTTTCGATTTCCTGCAAGCTCGACGAAATGTTCTCGACGGATCCTTCAACAGGAAAAACGGTAGAATTTTCCTCGCTACAGGCTATAAAAAGAAAGGTCAATACACCTGCAATTAAACTTGTGATTAGATTCCGCATAAACTCCTCCAAACGTCAATAAATATATATTAAAGTTTGCCATAAATATTATAAAGAGGGGTTCCGTGCACGAAAAGCGGGCTATTGTATCCCTTTTTAGAAGATTGTATATTTAAGGTGGAGGTTTCATTATGAATGAAAATCTGATTAAAGATGCTTTACATGCGATTGGAACTATGGATCATTCAAGAGAAGCTGCCATAGCTCGGTTGCATAGGGCTGGAATCGTTACAAAGTCTGGCAAAATGACTGCTTTTTAAAAAAATGGATGTGTCGGTTCCTCAAAATACTGATTTCAAGGGAAAACCAAATCCAAGTGGTGTTCTTAGATATCTTGACTGTTTCTTGATTGAACATGTTCATTCTGTAAATGATTATGCTGAAGATGTTTTCTACTTTGATTCTGTTCGAGGTGCTTTTACAGAAGGCAGGCCTGCGTATCCAGGAACTCAATTTGGCGACAAAAATCATATTCAGGTTTGTCTTCGCAACAAGAATTGCATTAAGGGATTCTTTCTGCCTCGCTATTAAATTTCTATTTTTATCTGTATGGCAGATTTCCGCAGAAAATTTAAAGGACCGCGTCCGAACCGCAAAAACGACCGTCGTGAATTTAGCCGCCAGCAAGGTGGCGAGGATTTTACGCTCCGCATCGAAAAAATGGTGCAGGGGGGCGAGGGCATGGCTCGTTTGGAAGACGGTCGCGTGTGCTTTGTGGCGGGAGCGTTGCCGGGTGAACTCTGCAAGGTGCGCTTGACGTTCCAGAAGAAGGATTTCACTAAAGGCCGCGTTGTCGAAGTGATTGAACCGAGCCCAGATCGTGTCAAGCCGCTTTGCCCGTTGTACGGAAAATGCGGCGGTTGCAGCTTGCAGCACTTAGCTTCTGAAAAGCAGGCGGAATGCCTCGAAAAAGTTGAACGTGAAAACTTTAGGCGTTTGGCCCATGCAGAACTGCCCGAAGATTTTGTCATCCATACGGGGAATGCGTGGGGCTACAGGAACCGCGCCCGCGTGGTGTTCCGCAATCTGCCCAATCGCGATGGTTCCGCAAATCGTGCAGTCTTTGGATTCCGAGGCGAAGAAAGCAACAACATCGTTCCGTTTGAAAATTGCCCTGTGCTCACGGATGCGTTGAACGAATTTTTGCGTGAATCGGCGGCGACGCTGATTAAGTCCAACTCTCGCGAACTTGACGTGAACGTTTTCGATAACGGCAAAGGCAGCATCTCGTTTTACTATCCGGGAATGCACAAGTCCGACTTTGATAAGCATGCAGTGAGCGTTGTCGAAATTGGCGGTCGCAAAATTGAAGCGGATGCGTCTGTGTTTTTCCAGAGCAACTTGGGACTCCTCCCAGAACTTGTGAATGCTGTTCGCAATGCGGTTGACGAAGGTCTTGCAAGCGGCAAGGCTACAAATGATTGGCTGATTGACTTGTTCAGCGGTGTCGGTTTCTTTGCTTGCATTTTGCAGGACAAATTCAAAAAGATTACGACAGTCGAACGCGAAGAAGGCTGCCTCAAGCATGCAAAGGTTAATTTAGACGAGTGTGGCGAGAGAAATGTTGAAAATGTTTCGGCTCCGGCGGAGGAATGGCTGCTCGAAAACGTGGTTGACGTGCCTGCGACCCTGATTGTGGACCCTCCGCGTACGGGACTGCCCAAAGAAGCACTAGCCGCCATTGTTCAAAGTTCCGTGAACCGCTTGATTTACGTTTCTTGCGACCCGGTGACCCTTGCGCGCGACTATGCGAAGTTTTCGGAGGCAGGTTTTGCCCTTTCCCATGCCGAAGGGTTCGCTTTTTACCCTCAAACGCCCCATCTTGAGATGATGTTTGTACTTGACCGTTAGTTTTTTACTAACTTAATTAGTGCTGTTGGGATAAAATAGAGGGATCCAATGAAAAAAACACAAAAAGTCGTGATGCTTGCAACTCTTGCTTTGGGTGCTCTGTTAGCAGGCTGTTCCAAACCAGAACCCATTATCGCTTGCGGCCGTGAATGGAATCCGGCGGTGAACATCGTGGCTGATACCGGAAGCGTGTTCCGCATGGCCGATGAGCTCATCGTCCAAGTTCGTTACGGTACAGGTTTTGACTTTAATGAACTGCGAATTGCCTTCTACGAAGGAAATCTGCAACACAAGGGTCCGCAAATTTGGGAACACAAAGCTCGCGTGACTAGCAGGCTTGATTCCTATACCTTGGAAGGTCGCTCTCGCCGTGGTGGCTACGCAACAGCCCGCGAAATGACTAAGCTCAAAGCGGAAGGCACCGTGGTTATTGAAGTCTCGTCCGAAAAGGGACTCATTGCGACGAAGCAACTTACTATCGTCAATCAATAATTGGTTAATTTGATGAATAAAATAAAATTCTTGAGTGGAATGTTTGTGGCTGCAATGCTGTGCGCTTGCGGCGAATCCGACGTGACTGTTGACTATAAATTAAGCTCTCCTGTCGATTTGGAACTGTATGTTGAAAGCTACTACGCGACTTTGGACTTGAAGGGCGAAGAAAAGATGGGAACGATTACGGCGACGTATGCCGACTTGAATTACTCATCCAAGGGCGATACGACGTTTGTCAAGCGTAACTATGTCATCGACAAGTCTCGCGGATACCTCAAGAATTTTATGCCGACGGAACTCGCTTGGCGCATCAAGGAAGTGGATTTGGCTGCGGTCGATAGAAATGTGACGAGCCTCACAGGTATTGACGATGGCTACGATACGCTGCTCGCCCATATTCCGATGCCGTCTCGTTGGCGTGACCAGCTGTTGAACCCTGATTTCAAGCCGCACCTCAAGCGTTTGGAAAAGCACCGCTGGGAAATGGACCACTTGCTCAAGGGCGTGGTGCCAGTCAAGGGCAATGTGACCGAACTCCTCAAGCAGCAGGGGCGTTTGAACTTTGCTCTTATCCAGATTGACTCTGTGGTGACCAAGGGCTTTACCAACCGCGACCACCGCAAGTGCCTCGATTACGTTGTTTACTTGCAAGAAACCGAAAGCTTCCCGTACTTCGTTTGGGAACAGCATGTGGGCAGCAAGATCGTACCTGATAAGTTCAAGGCTTATACAGCGGGACTCAAGGGCGAATACCGCACCGAATTCGAGGTCATGATTGAACCTGAGACGGGCGTGCCTTGTCAGGAACGAGAAGTCAAGGTCGGAACGCATACGATGGTCCATCCTGAGACCAAGGATACCGTCACGTTCACGAGCCATGTGACGCACGAACGACTTTACAACACCAAGCGTGAAGTCGCCGAACCCGCGGAGTAGCAGTTGGGTCTGTCATCCTCACGAAGGTGAAGATCTAGATTCCCGCCTGCGCGGGAATGACGAAGGTTCGTCATGGCGGACAGATGGCGGATCAGGTCCGCCATGACATCGCCATCTAAGTTCTAGTAACTTCTAACTAGTAACTATTAACTA
>CAMZGI010000053.1 GCA_947306305.1 uncultured Fibrobacter sp. | reverse complement strand
ATGGAAAAGACGGCGTTGATGGCAAGGACGGTACGAACGGAAAGGATGGAAAAGACGGTGCTAATGGCAAAGATGGATCGTCTTGTTCTGTAGCGGCTTTGGATGATGCTTCGGGATTCAAAGTCCTTTGCGGCAAGGATTCTGTGGGTGTTGTCAAAAATGGCAAAAATGGAGTGGGCTGCGTGCTTGATGATGATGAAAATGGCACTATCAAGGTGACGTGTGGCGAAGGCGAAAAAGCTACTGAAACGACGATTTATAAAGCGTTATGTGGAAAAACGCCTTATGACCCCCAAAAGCGTTTCTGTGCGAATGCCGAATTGTATGAATTCTGCAATGGAAAGGTGTATGATCCTTCAACGGAGATTTGCTCTTCTCGTAATTCGAAGTATCAGCTTTACAAGTACGTGAATATTAATGGTAAAATTTGGATGTCGGAAAACCTCAACTACAAAACAGAGGGCAGTTATTGCTATGACGATAAAGAAGCCAACTGTAATAAGTATGGACGTCTTTACACATGGACTGCTGCTGTTGGCAAATCTGAAAACGATTGTGGGTATGGACATTCTTGTCCTCTGACGCTTCCGGTGCAAGGCGTTTGCCCCGATGGTTGGCATTTACCGAGTGAAATCGATTTTGCTTATTTGGTCACTGCTTGGAATAGAAACCAAGATATGACGGGTAAAAAGTTAAAATCTGATTATGATTGGGCTGATAATGGACAAGGTGATGATTATTTTGGATTTGCGGCGCTTCCTGCTGGTTTTAGGAATAATGCCGGTGACTATCTCAACAAGGGTGATGGGGCGTATTTCTGGAGTGCTGTTGAATTCAATGACAATGATGTTAATAATATGTATCTTTCTAAAGATGCAGATGTTGGATATTTGACTACTTACGCTAAGGTCTATGCATTCTCTGTTCGTTGCGTTAAGAACGACAAGTAGGCTGTTTTTATGAAATCTAAAAGACCTCCCTCACGGGAGGTCTTTTTGTATGTCATTCCGCCATCCTCACGAAGGTGAGGCCTGTTAAATTCTCTGTTTCTTGAACTTGGCGAGGAACGTTTTTGTTTCTTTGGTGACGATGCCCGAAAGCAAGATGAGCGCAACAAGGTTCGGGAACGCCATCAGGCCGTTGAAAATGTCGGCGCTTGTCCAAACGGCACTGACTGTGAGGTAAGGCCCGATGAAAATGGCGAAAATGTAAACCCAGCGGTAGGCGAGAGTCGCTTTCTTGTTCTTGCGTCCGATGAGGTATTGCAAGCATTTTTCGGAGTAGTAAGCCCACCCGAGGATGGTCGTGAATGCGAAGAACACGAGCGCTGTCGCGAGGAAGTATGGGGCGATGACGGCGCAGCCGGGAATGAACGAAAGCCCGCGGGAGAACGCTTCCATGGTGATGTTCACTCCTTCGAGTCCGAGCTTTGGATCCCACGCTCCCGAGACGACGATGGCAAGTCCAGTCATTGTGCAGATGATAATTGTGTCGAAGAAGGTGCCGGTCATGCAAACGAGACCTTGGCGTACAGGTTCTTTTGTTTTGGCTGCGGCTGCTGCAATCGGGGCGGAGCCAAGACCTGCTTCGTTGCTGAAAATTCCGCGAGCAATGCCTTTTTGCATGGCGACGAAAATGGAGCCGACAACGCCGCCCGTGACGGCGGACGGATTGAATGCTGCACGGACAATCGTTTCGACCGCTTCTGTGATGTGCGAAAAGTTCAGGAGCAAAAGCAACATGCAAGCGATGATATAGACAATCGCCATGATGGGGACGATGTAAGTGGAAACTTTCGCGATACGCTTGAGACCACCGATAATCACGATTCCAGAAAAGACTGTTACGATGATGCCAGCGATGGCGGTCGTGATGCTTACGGAGTTCCCGGCGATGTTGATAAATTCAGGGGCGTTTGGCGTGAGGCGTGCCATAGCGCTCGTGATGCCGTTGACTTGCGTGATGGTGCCGATGCCGAGAACGCCTGCTGCGATGCCGAAGATGGCGAATAGAACTGCAAGCCACTTCATGTTCCAGCCGTAGCGTTCCTTGAGTCCAGTTTCGATGTAGTAGAAGGGACCGCCGAGCACTTTGCCGTCGCTACCGACTTTGCGGTATTTCACCGCGAGGAGGCCTTCGGCGTACTTGGTCGCCATGCCGAGGAAGGCCGCGACTTCCATCCAAAAGAGCGCTCCCGGTCCACCGGTACCGATGGCTGTCGCGACACCAACGATGTTGCCTGTGCCAATCGTTGCGGCTAAAGCCGTGCAGAGCGCGCCAAAGCTTGAAACTTCGCCCGCTCCGTCTTTTTCGCTGTGCAGCATAAAGCGGAGCGCGTTGTGCAAGTTCATGACTTGCAGGCAGCCAAGCCTGATGGTGAGGAGGATTCCTACGAAGAGGATGATGACGATGAGGGGGACTCCCCACACATATCCGTCAATTGAATCGAGAATGGAATTGAGAGTTTCCATGAAATATCCCATGGTAAATGGTGGCTGATTCCGTTAGTAAACTCAAAGATAGAAAAATAAGCGGGGTAAGCCTTGCTTTTGTAAAAATTCCCTAATTACTTTTTTTTGAGAATTGCTATTTTTTGTCATAAAAAAATTAATGGTTTATCAGAGGATAATATGTCTGAAAAAAGTCCAGTTCGTGTTCGCTTTGCACCAAGTCCTACGGGTTATTTGCACGTGGGCGGTGCTCGTACCGCTATTTATAACTACTTCTTTGCAAAACACATGGGGGGCACGTTCTACCTGCGTATCGAAGATACCGATCGTAAGCGTTATAACGAAACGGCTCTCCACGATTTGATGCGAGACCTCAAGTGGCTTGGACTCCAGTGGGACGAAGGTCCGGGTTGCGAAGGAGACTGCGGTCCGTATTTCCAGAGCGAACGTTTGGACATCTACCATCGTGAAATCAAGAAGCTCCTTGATTCTGGCCATGCTTATTACTGCTTCTGCACCGAAGAACGTCTGCAAGAAGTCCGTGCTGAACAAGAAAAGTCCCATGTGCCGGTGACGGGCTACGACCGCCACTGCCGCAATATCAGCCGCGAAGAAGCCGAGGCCCGCATTGCCGCTGGCGAAAAGGCTGTTATCCGCTTTAAGGTGCCTGAATCTGGCGTGACCGAATTCGACGATATGATTCGCGGGCACATCAGCTACCAGAACGAACTTTTGGACGACCTCGTGCTTATCAAGCGTGACGGTTTCCCGACTTACCATTTTGCAAGCGTTGTCGATGACCACTACATGGGAACGACGCACGTGCTTCGTGGCGATGAATGGATCAGCTCCACGCCGAAGCATGAACTCTTGTACAAGGCTTTTGGCTGGCAGCCGCCTGTATGGTGCCACTTGCCGGTGATTCTCGACAAGAATGGCGGCAAGCTTTCGAAGCGCAAGGGTGCTGCTTCTGTGGGCGACTTCCGCGACCTTGGCTACTTGCCCGAAACTCTCGTGAACTACCTCGCTTTGCTTGGTTGGAACCCGGGTGACGACCGCGAAGTCATGACGATTCAGGAAATGGTCGATGCGTTCACGCTCGAACGCATTAATCCGAAATCCGCAAGCTTCGACGAAAAGAAGCTCCAGTGGATGAACGGTCAGCACATCCACATGTGCGATGATGCAGTCCTCAAGGGAATCATGAAGGATGGACTTGCTGCGAAGGGTATCGACGTTTCGAACGAGCCTGAAGCTCGCCTCGACGAAATCGTGAAGCTCTTGAAGCCGCGTGCCCACTTTGTGCAAGACATGGCTGACATGGCGACGTATTTCTTTGTCGCTCCGACGACCTACGACGAAAAGGGCGCGAAGAAACACTTTGGCGAAGGCTCCAAGGAACTGGCGACACTCGTTCGCGACATGCTCGCTTCGATCGACGACTTTAAGACTCCGGTGATTGAGAAGGGTTTCTACGAACTCGCAGAACGCTGCGGCCACAAGGTTGGCGAACTCGTGGGCGCTCCGCGCCTCGCTGTTTCTGGCGTGACTGCTGGCCCTGGCCTTTGGGAACTTTTTGAAGTTGTCGGTAAGGAAGAAGTCCTCCGCCGCATCGATGTGGCACTGCCGATGATGAAGTAGAATATAGTGGTTAGTAAGCAGTGGTTAGTAAACAGGAATTGTAATTAAAACGTTCCCTATTACATCCCTAACCACTAATCACCAACCACTAACCACTACCCTCAATCCATGCGTCAATTATTCCCTTATAAGTTATACTCTTTGCAGCTTTACTGCCGCCTTTGCCAGCGGGTGATGCTCCATGAAGTTTGCTCCATGGACGAGTATTCGACGTATGGGGGGATGGAACGCGGCGTTCCGTTGCTTTGTGTTTGCAAGTCTTGCGGGACGTTCCATGTGGTGTTCTCGCAGGAATTTGCTTTTTGCCGAAAAGAAGACGACCATTCCGAGTATGCGAAGGTTTACGGGTATAACCGCATTTTCGCAGGGGATTGGCTTTATTTTGACGGGGCTCCGCGACCTTACGTTGTCAAGAGCTTTTTCCAATCAAGCGAGAAAGAAGTAATTATATACAAGCGAAATGGCTTGCCCGATGAAAAGTTCGAAGGCCCGCGAAAAGTTGTAGAACGTGAAATTGCTCCCGAAGGGTATCGCCTTTTGCCGGCTCAGTGTGCGCAGACTTTGCTTGGCGACCATGTGTATCATGTGCTCCGCAAAGAGTTTGGCGTTGCTGTCGGTGTCGTCAAAGATGAGGATAAAGACAAGCTTGTCGCGCTGATGGATAATGGCACGATGGTCTTTATGAGCTACCCGCGTTATGCCGAAAATCCTCCAAATGCAGAAGTGATTTCTGTTGTCCGCAAACGGCTGGAATTGATGTCGAACGGGCTGAGCGAAGAACTCTCGGTCGAGGCAGGGCAGGGCATTGTCTATTTGCATGGCTTTGTGAATAGTCTTGCGACGAAACGCAGCTTGAATGCTTGCGTGAACGATATTGCCGGGCTGCGTGGCTGCGTCAATTTGGTGCAGGTGCAAAAGAATCCTTCGCTTTCGGATAGCGATTTGGAACGCAAAATTTGGGACGTTCTGGACGATGCTTCGAGTCCAATTTTCAAGTACAATCTCGAAGTGAAATCTGCAAATGCCAAAGTGACCTTTTTTTACGAGGATGAAGTTTATCCGACCGAAATCAAGTCCCGTATCGAAAGCATTATTGGTGTCGCGTCGATTCGGATGATTGGAACGGCTATCTTGAAACAGAATCTCGGAAAGCAGGAACTTTGTCATAAGATTATGGACAAACTTGCTAAGTTCCGTTTGATGAAAGGCTCTTTTGTCCGCGTGACTTACGTAGGCAAGCGTTTTTTGGTGGAAGGTCATGTGAAAAATATTTTCCAGCGAGAACTTGCGCTTTTGATTGTAGCTGCTCTTGCTAGATCTGTGGCGGTCGGCAGTCGCTTTAGAATTTTAAAGTCTTAAAAAGAAGGGGTAAAAATGGCTTCTGGATACGAAAAGATAAACAGGATTAAAGGTAAACTTCGCTACCCGATGACGGTGACGATGCTCGCTCAAGCTCTTGGTTGTGGACCGAGAACGGTATTCCGTCACTTGGATGCTTTGCAACAAGAAAATTGCGGGCTCCACAAGTACAAGAAAGATGGCGAAACTTTCTATGTTATCCAAACTCCCGAGAAGGTCGATTTCAACCAGAAAATCGTCAAGCAGCTTGAAAAGCTGAAAAAGACGATGGACGATACGACTCCGCTGGATTTGAAAAACAGAAAGCTCATCGATAGCGTCATTACGTCGATGCAGACTACCGATCCCGATGGATTCAAGGCCGAGGCGATTACGCTTGACCCGAATTACATTATGGATTATGGCCCGTTCTGTGACCACAAAGCTCAAGATACGACCGTGTCGAAGCTCTTGATGGCTATCCGCGACGGCTTTAAAATTCGTATTACGTACAAGAGTACAAACGAAGGCGACGAGAAAAAAACAGTAGAAGTAAGCCCGATCAAGCTTGTGATGCGAATAGACACGCTTTACCTTATCGCTGCGGACGACTCGTATCCCGAAACGCATGTCTTTAAGAATTACCTTGTCGAAAATATCGTTAATTTTACTCCGCTGAATATTTCCACTGTTCCGCTGAAAATCCCGTTCACAGTTGAAGACCATTACAAGTACGCATTTGGAAAGTATGTCTCTCAAGATGACCCGCAAAACGTTTCGCTCTTGATTAAGACGGGCTGGCTCAAAACGCAGTTCCTCAAATCGCGTTTTTCGCCAGAGGCTGACATTACCGAAGATAAGGACAAGAACATGGTTGTCAATCTGAAGCTCCGCTTGACTCCAGATTTTAAGACGTGGCTTTTCGGCGTGTTGCCTGATGTGAAAATCCTCAAGCCAGAATCTTTGCGGCTTGAAATGATTGAAAAATTGAAATTGACTTTGAAAGAAATGAAGGCTTAGTGATGGACTGTCGTCTTTCTGATTATAACTTTGACTTTCCGAAGGAACTGATTGCAAGCCGCACGGCGGGAAAAGGTAAAACCAATATCCTTTACTGCCCGAAGGATGGCGGCGAACGCCGCATTATGAAGGCTCCCGAAATTGTCGATTTGTTCCGTCCCGGCGATTGCCTCGTGGTGAACAATACGAAGGTGATTCCGGCTCGCCTTTATGGCGAAACGCAATTTGGCGGTCAGGTCGAGGTGCTTTTGTTGCAGGCTTTGAACCCGTCCGAAGCGGGCGAGGCTCGCTTTGAAGCGAAGGTGCATCCGGGCAAGGCGTTCCAAGTCGGGCGTGAGCTTACGCTTGCTGGCGTAAGCACGTTTGTCGAAGAAATTCACGAAGACGATGGTAACCGCATTCTTCGCTTTGCAAAGACTCCCGCCGAAATGGAAGAAGTCATGAACAAAGAAGGGCATGTTCCGCTGCCGCCTTACATTAACCGCCCCGATGACGAAGAAGACAAAAAGGCGTACCAGACCATTTTTGCAAAGTACGCTGGCGCTGTTGCCGCCCCGACGGCGAGCCTCCATTTTAGCGAACAAATGCTCGAAGATTTGAAAGCGAAGGGAGTGTATGTTGCCGAAGTTACGCTTCATGTGGGGCCGGGCACGTTCCAGAACATTTCTGTCGAAGATTTTTCGCAGCACAAGATGCACGGCGAGCATTACGAACTCACCAAGGAAAACGCCGATATTATCAACAAGGCGAAACGCGAAGGCGGTCGCATTGTGACGGTAGGCACGACGAGTACGCGCGTGGTCGAGACCATCGCCGATGCAAACGGATTCTTGAAGCCGCAAAAAGGCGTGACTTATGCGTTCTTCTATCCGGGATACAAGTATAAATTAATCGACGGACTTTTGACCAATTTCCATTGGCCTAAGAGTTCGCTCATTTTGCTCGTGTCCGCATTCTATGGTCGCGAAAACACGCTCGCTGCATACAAAATGGCCGTAGAGAATAAATTGAAATTATTCAGCTACGGCGACGGAATGCTGATACTGTAATAAATGGCGTTCGTCATGCTCGACACCAGTCCTCGCTTGACGGGGACAATCGAGCATCTGAAGCTATTTCGTAGTCGAAGACTCTGATTCGATTTCCAAAGCTTGAGGAATCTTTTCATCCTTGCAAAGGATTTCCTCGCGGATTTTGAAAGTGAAGTCCTCCAGGTTGTTCTCGAACATTTTCTGGAAGGGTTTCTTTTTTTGTACGCGTTCCAAGGCGCAAGAGCAGTAATTGATGCGCTGAATCAGCTTGACTTCGTTTGTCGGAGTTTCGTGGGCAAAAACGCACTCGTGCATAATCGCGTATTCCATGGGACGGTCGTAGCGGAATTTGCACTTGCTGTTGGGAAGGTCTGGCTGTGCCGCAATTTTCTCGATGATTTTTTCAGTCGGAATTTTGCTTCTAAAAATGTTGTTCGCTTGGTAACCTGCGATAAAGAATATCGTGCAGACGATAATGCGAATGATGTTACGCTTGCGGTAAGCCATTCGCGTAAAGCTGCGTTCCAGGGCTGCAAACGTTTGTGTCGCATGCTTCTTGACTTCTTTCAAGTCATCGCTTTCGTTGGTAATTTTTTCGGCGTCTTTTTTAGTCATACTTCTTCAAGTGTCCATATTTCGGGCAGGGTGCGGTACTTGCTTGCGTAATCAAGACCGTAGCCTACTACAAATTTATCTTCAATTTCAAAACCGACAAAGTCGGCGTGGCAATCGACGACTCGTCGCGATTCCTTGTTCAAAAGAACGCATGTCTTGATGCTTGCGGGTTCTAGTTTTAGGAGCGTTTCGACGAGAGCTTTCATCGTGTTGCCCGTGTCTAGTATGTCGTCAATCAAGAGGATTCGTTTGCCTTTGATGTCGAGCTTTTCAAGTCCGCTAATCTTTACCGTTCCCTTGGATTCGGTGGAATCGCCGTAGCTCGATGCTTTGATGAATGCAATTTCGAGTTCGGTGTCCGCGATTTTCCGGGAAAGGTCAGCCGTAAAGATGTAGCTTCCTGTGAGTACAGAAAGTATCACGTCAAAATCTGCTGCCTTGATTTCGGAGGCGAGCGTGTCTAGACGTTTATCGATTTGCTGCGATGTAACTAGCGGAGCGCTTGAAAGCTTATACATCAGAAACCTCAAAGTTCAGCCATTGGAACATCGGCTTGAGCGCCGAAAGCTTTCCGTTGGGTTCAGCTTTGTATTTCTTGTAGATGCCAAAAACGTTGTTCTCAAGAGAAGTCTTGTTGATGAAGATCTTCAAGCAATCGGCGACCGTGATGAGGTCGGTGATGTAATGGAGTGTTTCTTCGTCGAACTTCTTGGAAACTTCGTCGATGAGCATCGTGAGCTTGTGGAAGAACATGTGCCCAAGACCGCCAAAGCTGAACTTCGTGTTGAGCGAATTTGCTTCGGTGATGAGTTCTTGAATTTCGTCAATCGTGGCTTGGTTGTGTTCGTTCAAAAGTTCCAAAGCGGCATGGTGGATTCGCGCGTTGATTTCGACCGTGAGGATTTTTCTCATGGTGTCTGGCAAAGTGTGATCCGGGTCGGCAAGGCTGTCGATAGAAATGCCGTTGTTCAATGCAAAGCCCGAGAACGACTTGGTGATGTTTGCCAAGTGCTTTTGCGTCGAAAGCTGATTGATTCGCTTGAGGGAATCGCTTGCGAGATTGCTCATGCGGACAACGTAAGCGGTCGGGTAGAGGTTGTGAAGCTCTTCCGTGGTCATGTTCGGGTCTGCGACAAAGTGAATGCCGCTATCTTGTTCTTCGCCCATCGTGACGACGATGTTCACGCGGCTCAACTGGTCGGTAATCACAAGGTTTGTCGTGACGCAAGTTTCGTCGAGGTCATGGTCTTCGTAAGAGGTTCGCACCATTGTTTGTCGGCGGCGAGACGCAATCTTTGTAGCCGTGATTCTTGAATCTTTGTTGAGATAATCGTCTTCGAGTTCAAGGTGGTAAATCGCAGCACGTTCTGCCATTTGCTTGATGACGGATGGAACGTTTTCTTCGGCGTACTTTGTAAAGACTTCGGCGCCATTCCACTTGTGTTCGTTACTCGTGGCACGGGCGAGGATGTACAGAATTTCGCTCTTGAGGTTGTCGCCCATCGGGAGGAACGGCTTTAAAAGCTGCATGGCGCGGAGCGCGTAACGCATGTTCTGCACGGGTTCAAGACCTTCGATGTCGTTGAAGAACCAACCGCAGCTCGTGTAGCTGAACAAGCAGAACTTTTGGATTTCGAGGAGCCTGATAGCCTTGGCGTGGTCTTCGGGCTTCTCTGGATTTTTGAGCGTTTTGTTGAGGTATTGTTCCTTGCGGGATTCGTTTTCAGGATCGACAAGAACTTGGATGTAGTTGTTGCGAGCTTCCCACGGATCAATTTTAGAAATCTTTTCGAACTCGCGGATAAAGATGCTGTCTGCGGTTTCTTTGAGGTGGTTGAACGCGTCGCGGAGCGGACCTCTCCATTTTTGGTTCCAGTCGGGGCCGCCGCCTGTGGAGCAGCCGCAATCCCTGTACCAACGGCCTACGCCGTGAGCGCAGCTCCAGGCGCAGCCTTCGCCATAAAAATTCTTGAGCACGACTTCGTGCTTGGGCGGGAACTTTTCGAGATACCAGCCGTAATTGACGGGGATCATGTTGTTCTTCGGCGCGAACTTGTTGTAAAGCCAAGCAGCGCACATGTCGCCAAACGGTTCGTGGTGTCCGTAAGATTCGCCGTCGGTGCCAATGCTTACGAGTTGCGGCTCGTTGCGGTTCTGGTCCCAGGCACTCTGGATGCGGTGTCCGAATGTTCCTGCATCGCGGAGCAAATGTTCAAAGCCGACTGCGCTAGAAAGCCACGGATTGTAGAAGAATACGTCGAGGTAACCATCGCAGACGAGATTGCCTTCTTTGTCGCGAGGGTAAATGCGGTACGGGCGAGTCGTGTCGATGTCCGTGTTGCTGCAGTCTGTCCATTTTTTGTCGCCGAACTTGCGGAACTTTTCTGCTTGCGTGGGCGAGAGAATGGTGAACTTGATGCCTGCCTTAATCAGCTCGACGACCGTTTCAAAGTTGATGGCGGTTTCGGCAAGCCACATGGCTTCGGGCATGCGTCCAAAGTGGAACTTGAAATCTTCGATGCCCCAGCGGATTTGCGTGCGTTTGTCTTGTTCGCTCGCGAGTGGCATGATGATGTGGTTGTAAACTTGAGCAATGGCGTTTCCGTGACCGTTTAAACGCTCTTGGCTACGCTTGTCCGCTTCTTGAATTCGCTTGTAGGTGTCGGGCGTGTTTGTGCGGATCCAACTCATCAATGTCGGACCGATGTTAAAACTCATGAAATCGTAGTTGTTGACGATATCGACAATCTTGCCCTTGGAATTCAGGATTCGGCTAGCGGAGTTCGGACTGTAGCACTCGCTTGCAATGCGTTCGTTCCAGTCGTGGAACGGACGCGCGCTGGGCTGGTTCTCAATAACGCCAGTCCAGGGATTTTCACGAGGCGGTTGATAAAAATGTCCGTGAATGGTAAAGTAAAGGGGATTCTTTTCGGTCATAAAACAAAGATAGCAAAAAGCCTAAAAAGTGAACCTTTTTTTTAGAATATATAGTGCGTAAGCCTACGCCAGAATATAAAACTGGTGCAAAATGTAAATTGTAAAATGCAAAATGTAAAACGGGAGTGCTTTTACTTTGTTTAAACTTTCTTGCTTTGCGAAATGCTATTTGTCATTCTATATTGATAGAGTGACATTGTTGCTTTTAATGTCGGTAAAAAAAAGAATCCCGAACCATTTTCGGGATTCTCTCGTTGCCTTGTAGATAAGTCTTACTTGATTACAACCGGTTGCGTCGTTATTTCACCAGCTTTCATGCGGACGATATATTGGCCCTTCGGCATTTCGGCGAGGCTGAACATGTAGCTGCCCGCAGCGAGATTTCCGTTGAAAAGCGTTGCTACGATTCTACCATTCATGCCGAATAAATCGACGCTGACGTTGCCCTTTGATTTTGTGGTGAGCATAATCTTGCCGCCTTGGATGCTGAACTTTGAAGAGGCTCTAAGTTGCGGCTTGAAGCACTTGGTTGTAGATTGTCCATAAACGTAGTTTTCGTCGAACACGATCTTGATTTCGGGAATCATTTCTTCGGTGTTTTCGTAACCGCGTTTGAATGCGTCGTACTTGTCGGTATTGAAGTCAAAGAGCGTCAAGTCGCCAGCTTTAATGTCGTCATAGATGACCGTGCCGGTATAGCCTGCGGCGTAGTTTGCAAGCGTGACGCTGAGCGTTTTGTTACGGTCGTTAAAGCTAGAAATGTCAATAGAGCATGTGACCTTTTGACCAGCCGGAACTTTGCAGCTGCCGCTCGTTTCCGTCCATGTCCAAGAATCCGTGAGTTTTAAAATCAGGTAGATGTCTGCTTCGGCTTTGCCGTTGTTCTTTGCTGTCCAGGTAAACGTGGTGGCTTTGGACAAGTCCCAGCCGCCCTTGTTCTGGTATTCGACCTGACCGTTGTCAGCACCGTAAGTCACTGCCATCATGCCGTTTCCGCCATTGCCGCCTTCGATAGTCACGTCCTTGATTTTGATGCTCGCTTCTTCTTTTGCGGCAAGAGTCTTCATTGCTGCAAGAGCCGGGTCGATTGTGTAGCTGTAGCCGCCGAAGTTTGCTTCGGTCTTGTCGCCGATATACTGCCATGCGAGAGCGCCGGCGTAACCACCGTCAAAAGCCTTGCGGTAGCATTGTTCCGTCGAGATTTCAGTCTTAGCAGCGAAATTAGATCTGTAGGTGTCGCCCGCCCAACCGCTTGCCGGGAATTCGCCGATAATCATCGGCTTGGAATCGTAACCGTAAGTCGTTGCCATCTGGGCTGCGGTATTTACGAATGGGCTAACTGCATCGTCTTGCCAGTATGGGTAATAGTGTGTCTGGAAAAAGTCGAGCGTACCGTTGGCTTCGCCACCAGCTTCGATAAGTGCGGCGTCGTTCCAGTACTTTTGATACTTGATATTCACGCTACCCGTAGAAACGAGGAGTTCCGGGTTTGTCGTGTGGATCGCTGCGGCGACCTTGTTTGTGAATTTCTGAATTTTGGCGAGAGCCATTTTCTTCGGAGTCCACCCGCTGCATTCGCTCGTCATGCCTTCGGGTTCGTTAAAGACTTCCCAAGTCATGAGCGCCTTGTGGTTGCCGATAGCCTTCACGACCGGAATCAATACGTTGTCAATAAAAGCCTTGGTGCCATCGTCTTCGAACAACAATTCGTTTGCTGTGATGTCGAGCTTTTCGTTTGCGTAAATGCCCCACTGATTTGGTTCCATCAAGTTGTGGCTGAAAAGGCACATCGAAACCATCACGCCGTATTCTTCAGCGATGTCCAAAGCCTTTTTCATATTGGCGATGGTGTTTTCCTTGGGACTTGTGACCAAGTGCGTGGCTGGATCGATTGTCGGGCTTTGGCTCATGTTGTTAAAGAGCCACCAACGGATGGCATTGCCGCCTGCGGCACGTGTGCCTTCGACTGCTTTACGCCATGCATTTTCGTCGAGCGGACTTGCTCCCACGTCGGAGTTGTAATCGCTCCAAGCGAGGT
>CAMZGI010000052.1 GCA_947306305.1 uncultured Fibrobacter sp. | reverse complement strand
TCAAGGAGTCCTGAGAGAACTTGCCGAGCATAATGCCGTTTGCACCGATTTCATAGAACACGTTGCCTTCGACCAAGTCATCGTTCGTACCAGAAACCATGTCAAGACCTGTTGCAGCCATCTGCGTGAAGGTGCAGTTCTTAATCTTCATGTGGTGAGCGTTTTCGATACGGAAACCAGCATCTGGACGCCAAAGGAGGAACTTGTTACTGCCAAGACGGCCGTTTTCAGCCATCACTTCGATATTGAACATACCAGCCTGCAAATCCAAGAAACCTTCTTCGCTCGGGCGCAAGTAGTTTGTATGTGCAAAGGTGATACCTTCGAAAGACATGTAACCAACTTTGTTCTTAGTATCCTTACCGAGAATGCTAAAGAGCGTATTGACGCGCGGAGCAACGACATTTGCGGTAGCCATGTTTTCGCCTTCACGAGCCTTGTAGTAAAGCGTGTTGGTCGATTCGTCGAGATACCATTCACCCGGTTGGTCGATAAATTCGTATGCATTTTCGAGGTAATAAACCTGCTGCTTCGGCGGATTGCTCATGAATGCGGTGCCGAGCATCGGATACTTGCGGCGGAAAAGCTTGCTTCTTTCAGGATCCTGCGGCTCAAACTTCAACACACCACCCTGGCTAGAAATCTTGTCAAGACGCAAGATGCTTTCGGCCCATGCAATCATCAAATGGATTTCGACCTTCTTGGGATTCTTCCAATCGGTAGATTTGACATCGCTGCTGTTGAGGAGGAAAGCAGAACCCGTAGAGTCCACCTTGTTCAAGCGGAAGAAGTTGTGGTCGCCATTGTCCTTGAGGTTCGGCATGCGAGCGCGAATCGCCTTTTTGTTGTTCACATAAAGCTGACGGAAACGGGCATCGACACCTTCGACTTTCCAGATGTTGTTCTTTTCGTCGTGGATGGTCCAACCATTCATCGGGATGCCGCCCGTGATAAGCGGAGTTTCGCCATCGTAGGCTTTGTAACGCACGTAATGGCCGTCTTTACCGCCGTCGGCTTCGGTAAAGTTCACCGTAGCCGGGAGCTGGTAAGTACCTTCGCGGAGGATAACAGAAATATCGCCTGTCATGGTGCCGTTGATAGCACGCACGGCCTTTTGAGCCTGAGTAATCGTCTTGAAAGGAGCGTCTTCAGTTCCTTTATTTGTATCGCTGCCATTGGGAGCGACATAGAACGTTGCCTGATCGGCAGCAGTAGCGATGGTCGCTCCCAAAAAGAGCGTGGAAATCGCAGCCAGTTGACTAAATGTTTTGAAGCTCATACCTAACCTCACTAAAAAACCAAACATAGGTATCCCTAACAACTATAAAATTACCCTTGAAAACGCGTTTTTTCTATGGTTTGAAACAAGATATTGTGGACGGTTTATCCATAGGCATGAGAGGATGGAATATTCCATTTTATAACGAATTTACGGGATGCAAAAAAACTCGCCTCACGGCGAGTTTTTAGAGGAGAGAACGCCGCTATGCGGCTACAGACGAGAGAGAAATAACGGCACTTCGTGCTTCTTTATAAAAGCGGCTCCGCCGCGTTCTCTCGTCTAACAGCGAAGCGATCTTTCGTCTAACAGCCTACTCCCCAACGCGGACGCGTTGAATCTGGTTTCCCTTGACAGAGCGGACCATGTACACGCCACGAGCGAAGCCTGCATTTTTGAGAGCCGTAGCAACGCTTGCGCCATTCAAATCGACACGGCCAAGGAACGAACCCGTCACGCTGAAAACGTTATACGAATTTTCAGATTCGAGCGTCGTCATACGAGCCTTAGCAAGCCCCACCTTTTCGTCACAAGTTTCCTTGCAGAACTCGATGTAGTCGATGTCCATCCAGTCTCCGGTGACTGAGAAGCGCAAAATATGCTCGCCCTCGGTTAAATCCACGTCGGCCTTCACTTCGTTGTAGTCGTCGTAGTTGTCTTCGCCAGAGCTAGCCTGCGGAACGGTAATTTCTTCGGTAATGTCCTTGCCGTCCATAGAGAGCTTGAAACTTGACGTGCTATTCGCCGAAGCCACAGAAGCCTTCAAGGCGTATTTCCCTGTCGAGGCTACCTTCACAGTGTATTCGAGCCATTCGCCAGCCTGATTGTAACCCACGATAACGCCAGTTGCCTTTTTGTAAAGGTCCACGCCTGTACCCGGGCGGTAATCGCTATCGCCATGGTTTTCGGTATCGCTTTCGTTGTAAGTGGTATTGCCCTGCCCCACACCGTTCACGTCGAAGTCTTCCATTTCGATCTTGCCCGGAATGTCAAGAGGCTTGCCCTTGAACGGTTCACGCGGAACCGGCTTGAGAACCAAGCGGAGGAGCGCTGAGCCATGTGCCGGAAGTTCAATAGAAACGTGAGAAACCGGTCCCAAGTCCTTCTTTTTCCAAGCGTCGCGGACTTCTACTTCGCCTTCTACGCCAATGTCTTTAAAGTTGCATTCAACAGTCTGGGTAGAGCCATTGTTGTTCAAAAGCGCCACGGCAAGATCGCCGTTCTTCAAAGGCTTGGTCCAAACCTGCTTGCCGTTCTTGTCAGAAATGCGGTGACCCTGAACGCCCAAGGAGTCTTGGTTAATAGCAATCATGTCCTTGTTCAGGTAAAGTTCCTTGGTCTCGTTACTCATATTGCGGACATCAGAACTAATCATGATGGGAGCGGCCATAATAGACCACATCGTCATCTGGGATCTTTGTTCTTCGTAAGAAAGGCCTCTGTTGCCCACTTCAAGCATATCCGGGTCGTTCCAGTGACCGGGCTTTGCAATCTGCCAGTACTTGTTGTTGGCATCGATAATTTCATAAACGCCGCGATACCAAGAAGTGGAGATCCATTCGGGGCCGATATCGAACGTGGTGCGCCAAAGGTTAGCGATTTTCGGCATCCAGTCCTTGTATTCCCACATGCAAATACTGAACACGATGTCGCGTCCGGAATTGCGAAGAGCCTTGGACATGGCGGTATAATCTTTTTCCTGGGTGTTCGGGTCAGAATCGCAGTTATCGTACTTCCAATAATCTACGCCCCATTCAGCGAGCTTCTTGGCATCCTGTTCTTCGCGGCCATTGGAGCCGCTCTGGCTATCCCATTTGCTATTGTAATGGTGGCAGGTACGTTTACCACGGTCGCCGTAAAGGCCGAACTTAAGGCCCTTCGCATGCACATAATCGGCCAAGGCCTTCATGCCACTCGGGAAAGTTTTCGGGTTATTCTGGAGGTTCCCTTGAGCATCGCGCTTAGTATCCATCCAGTTGTCATCAAGATTAAGGAAAACGTATCCCGCATCCCTCAAGCCAGAAGTGACCATCGCATCAGCCACTTCCTTAATCTGATTTTCGTTGATGTTTTCGTGGAAAACGTTCCAGCTGTTCCACCCCAGCGGAGGTGTAAGTACCAGCGTATCGGCACTAGCAAAAGCCGATCCCACTAAACTCGTTAAAGCCAAAGTTGCCAACACTCCAAGTTTGCAACCGTTTTTTTTCTTCAAACCAAACATAGGCACTCCTGTTCCTAACTGTTATTATCCCCAAACTAAAAATACCCCCAAAAAACAAAAAAATTCACGAAATCAAAGTGGTTCCTTTGACATTTTATCCATGATGGATAAAATGGGCAAAAGTGCAAAAGCACTTTATGCGGGCGGGGCCCCAGCTCGGAGTCGACGCCTGCGGCGTCAGCGGCTTCACTCGGTCATGAACGCCTACAAGTAGTCGTTCGCGACTCTCGTTTTGCACGCTACTGCGAAAAATATGCCTTGGCCGATGCCTTTATTCTTCAAACGACTCCTCATAATGATAAAAAACGGACACCTCGCTTAAAACCAAATAATTTTTTTATAAAGAGTTGTTTCAAATACACTTTGAACTCTGTATAACAATTCCAGAATAAACCTCAAAAAGAGAGTCCCCTTTGCAGGGGACTGCTCTTGATTAGAGAGAGACGTAAACTTTTGAATTATCGGTCAACGGGCACCATGAACGAGCGATTTTTGTCACGCAAAACGTAAACGCCCTTGCCGTAGCCAGCGGATTTCATCGTCTTGGATATGTTCGGCACGTCGTTTTCGATGATTTCGACAAATCCGAGGCGTTTGCCCGCAAGGTTATAAACATCAAACGTCGATTCCGCGGCCGTAGCACCAAATCGCATTGTCGCAAGGCCCACCGACGGTTCCGAAATTTTCTTGATGGACACGTTATCGAGCGTGAGTGTACCCGTCGAGGCACCCGCATTAAAGCTCAAGCGGGAATCCTTGTCGGTTGCGGCGGTCATCTGGAACTGGAAGGAATACTTTTTGGATTCCTTGCCGATTTCGAAGTTCTTCTTTTCGGTGAGGTAGCTTGCCCACGGATCGGTATGCTGCTCCACGTTCACTTCGAGCGTACGGGCCGCCCCGGCACTCGCATCAAAGCTCACTTCGTACCATTGGCCTTTTTCGAGATGCAAATCGTGCTGGATAACCTGAACCTGATAATTTTCCGTACCGACGGCAGAAATGTCGAGCTGATACTTGCCATTTTTCACGTCGCCCGTTGCCTGCGCATCGCCATGCGTTTGCAGAGTCCAAGCCACATCGGTCGAATCAAAGCCGCCGTTGAAAATGCTATCGCGGTCGGTCGGGACTTCAATCGGAGGCGTAATGCTGGAGCCATCCAACGAATAATTCTTCACAAAGTTCCAGATTTCGACGCTCGTGTTGACGCTAGCTTCGTCCATGGAATACCAATGGCCCTTGCCTGCAATGGTGAGCAAGCGGACTTCGACATTGTCCTTGCATCCGCTCCAGACTTCGAGCGATGCGGCGGAACCTGAGCGGCTTGCCGGATACGGTTTGGTGACCTTGGAACTCGAAGAGCACTTTTGGTTAGAAACCCAGCTCTTGAGGGTATTCACGGTGCTGTTGTAATTCACCACGTCGTCAGTCGTGCCATGCGTATGCATAATCGGCATCGCGCGCTTGGGAGAATTCGGGCTACCGCCACCAGAAACTGGAGCAATGGCGGCGATCTGGTCGCCCATCTTGTTTGCCACATGGTAGCTCATCATGCCGCCCATCGAGAATCCCGAAACATAAACGCGGTTCTTGTCGATGCCGTACTTGTTGTGCATTTCGTTGATGATGGCCTTGATGAAATTCAAGTCCTTGTCGCCAGAAATGTCCCAGGCCTTATTCTGACCGTTCGGGAACACTACCACAAAACGGGCCGTATCGGCAATCGGTTCCCACTTGGCTGCATTCTGCTGGTACGGGGCATCCTGATTCATACCGTGCATCTGGATAATGAGCGGTCGCCCTTTTTCGATGTTCTTCGGCGCGTACACATTCATGGTACGGTTCGTGCCGTTCACATTAATGTTGTCTGCAAAGGCGAAACTTGCCAAGAACGCCAAAGTCGCCAAACCGGCGGACAATTTACCAAACATACCTCTACTCCTTGGGGCGGCATCCCTACTCGCCCAAAGATAAAATACATCTGGACGTGCTCTAAGTCACACGAAGCACATTATTTTTCGTTGCGTTTTGTCAATGGGATTAGTGGTTAGTAGGCAGTGGTTAGTAAACAGTAGATAGCTGGATATAATGCGACCAAACTAACCGCCGGGTGGAATGCTGATACTTGGGGTATTCCAGTCTTTATAGCAGTTGCTATCGCATTCGCTTTTTATAGTTGTTTTGATTGTCGGGGCATCAAGAATCAGGCGGAAATGGTGATACCTGTAATAGCCATCCGATGCAGACGGAGGATTAGAATTTGTTTCTACGATTTTAAAGTGTTCGGGAGTAAACCACTGATCTAACGAAATCCGTTCTTCTTCCTTGGGAATTTCAGAAGAGTATAATTGACGTGCATACGATATGCCCTCTTTAATATAGACATGGACTCTCTTTGCATTGCTGCAATTATACTCCGTGCAACCATAAATTTCAAAGATTACTTTCGCCACGTGGTCTTGAAAGGTTCGAGTAGCACCTTTATCGCTATACGCCATTACGCTCACGTACATCGAGACTAAATTGCTATCCTTTGCAAAATGTCCCTGAATCGCATAAGCTCTTAACTCGAACTTACCTTGTACAGATTCATCTACACAGGGTTTAAGGAGTTCATGCTGAGGAATATACTCTGCACCAAACCGTTCGCAATCAGCCATTTCAGTGTAATAGGGCGTTATTTTTTCGATTTTCGGCATCCATTCCACAATGGCGGTATCCAGTCTTGGGCACCATAGGGATTCTGTTTCGGCTTGATTTGTCAAGTCGCAGCGGTAATCTTCGCTGCATCCATAGAATGCCAACAGCAGCAAGGCAAACAAACTGTAGAGACCAAGTTTCATAGAATCCCTCTAATAAGTTGTATTTAATATACAAAAAAGTCCCCGAAAACGGGGACCCTTGGTGTGGAGGAAAATTTGTAAGGAGTCTCTACTTCGTCACAGAGATGCGTTGCGTGAGGCCAGAAGTAGCAGATTTCACAAAATAAACACCGCTTTGTTTTACGAGGGCGTTTACTTTGGAGCGAACATCAAAGGCATTCGCGGCATCAACACGACCGACAAACGAACCATTGACTCCATAGACGGCGTAAGTTCTGGAAGCGTCCATGCCATAACGCAGACCCTTCAGCGATTCCGTCTTGCATTCGCCGAGGCAGAACTGCAACCAATCAACGTTCACGTTGTTGCCCACAATTTCCACTTTGAGAGCATGTTCGCCTTTTTCGATTTCTTTTGTCTTGGCAGAAACCTCACTATACGTGGACCAGTCGTTTTCACCGTTCTGTTTTGCAATAATGTCGTCCGTAACAGCCTTGCCATCAATGTAGAGCTTCACGCCTGCATTTTCGGAAGGAGTAGCCATATTCACCTTAACTTCGTAAACACCAGTTTCAGCAACATTCACCGTATAGCGGAGCCATTCACCTTCACCAGTGTAGCCAATGGCGTAACCCTTAGACTTGTCGGCAGAATCAAGCTGCACAATATCGACGGATTCTTCGCGATAAGCCTTGCCCTGATTTTCGCCATCGTTATCGTAGTAAGCCTTGCCCGAACGGCCCACGTCATAATTTTCAGCTTCAATCTTGCCCGGAATCTTAGCAGCAACATCGCCATACGGAGTCGGCGGCGTCGTATCCTGAGCTGCATCCAGATAAATTTCATCCTTGTAGTCCGTACCGACCTTGAACCAGTCAAAGTCTGCATAGCCGCCGGCACTCTTGGTCGCAAAGTTAAAGAGACCCCAGCGTACGCCCACGAACATGTGAAGGTCGTAATTGAGTTTTACATCGCTACCAATCTTTGTCCAAGTATTACCATCGGTGCTGTAGTAGAAGTAAGCCGTACCGCGGTCAATCGGCAAGTCGAAATCGATTCGCAGATAAACCTTGGAACCCGTAAGGGCCTGGCTTGCAGCCTGTCTTTCGCCATCCTTATTTCCGGTGTACATCACGACCTTGTAGCTGCCGCCATCTTTTGCGAGTGCAACAAAGCCCTTGTCGTCCTGCAAAGCCACGAGGCCAGCCATGTCGCCATCCTTCATGCCGGAGCCATCCACAAGCGTTCTACCGGAGCACTTCGGGCCAAAGGTACGCTGCGTAAGGGTATTCTTGGCGTTCACCACGCGACTATCCGTGCGGCTCGTCGTAATGCGGTAAAAACCCGGATTTGCAGTCAAAGACCAGTTCTTGTTATCGGGGTTGTGGTTGAACTGCCATTCCAAAGCGAGCTGGTCAGAATCAAAGTCATCGGAGGTCACCATGCCATAGCCCGGCAGCGGAGCTTCCGGCAAGTCAAGCGTTGCAGGAGCCTTGCTTCCACTCGTGGGCACTGGCCAACCGTCCTTCCATTCCATCGGGACCAAGTGCGACATACGGCCAACCGGACCGGAATCGCGGAACAACAATGCATACCACTTGCCATCAGGAGTATCGAAGATGCCACCCTGAGCAACACCGTTATCGGAGAGGAAATATCTGCCGCTAAATCCAGAGAGCAAATTCTTGGAACGATAGACAATTTCGCTACGGCTCTTGCCAGCCGGCCAAGAAATCGTAAAGAGGTAATATTCGCCGTTCACCTTTTCCATGTGCGAGCCTTCCTGCTGCACATAGTAATTGTTCGTGCCGGTCACCTGATTCACGCTCACGCCGCCGAGCTTACCGCTCTTGCCGCCGGCCTTCACGCCAGAAGCATCGTCGTTGAGCTGCACATAGCTAATCTGGTCGCCGCTACCATAGAACACCCAAACCGTGCCATCATCGTCAAAGAACAAGGACGGATCGTGATAGAACGGGAGCTGCACTTCGGACCACGGGCCATTTTCGACATCGGCAGTCTTGTAAAGATGAGTCTTGTTCGTCGTGTAAGACGGGGTCAAAACGTAGAAGAAACCCTTATGGTAACGGATGCTCGACGCCCAGGAACCCTTGCCGTAAGCATCGGCATTGTTCAAATTCATGTTATTGTTGTTGGTGAGCGTCTGGTAGGCATACCCCACCGTGCGCCACTGGGCCAAATCCGTGCTCTTGAAAACAGGCACACCCGGAGCAAAGTGCATCGTGGTCGTCACCATGTAATATGCATCGTCAACGCGGACAATCGAGGGGTCCGGGCTATCGACATACATAATCGGGTTATTGACCGTTACGGCAAGGCTATCCGCCGCTAAAACAAATGCGGCTATTGTGGCTGTTTTTGCCAATTTACTAAACAATCCCATAGACACTCCTTTTTTCCAACCTTTAATGGACAAGATCTACAACTATAATCTACCCCGTTTAATGCAAATCTTTACAAAGGAGCGCCCCCTTTTCATGGATTTTTTATCAATAACTTTGATTTGTTATAATTTACTTTACAGAATGGAAAAATATCTCTATTTTCATTACAATTATTTATCTTTATAAAAACGGGTAGGAAAAAAATTTCCTAATCTTTATATGATTATTTAGGTCTGGTTCGGATTATTAACAATTAAAGGAGACTATCGCTATGACCGTGTCTAAATTCATGGCATTTGCAGGTACAATCGCAGCTTTGAGCTCGATTTCTTTCGCCTGGAACATTAGTGGTGTCGTTATTTCAAATGCAGGGCAGCCGCTTCCCGGTGTAAAAGTCACATCTCCAAACTATCCTGGAATCGAAACCGCATCAACGGCAACAGGTACTTTCAGCTTGACTAACGATGTCATAAGCCTGCGCGCAACTAAGCTCGCCAAGCTTTCCATCAGTTACGACAACAATATCATCACCCTTTCGAACGTCAAGGCGCAGACGATTACCGTGTCTGTCATGGACGCTCTCGGCAAAGTCGCTTTCTCTAAGACGCAGCACTACGTTGACGGGAACATGGTTCTCGACTTGAACAAGACCTCCGCCAAGGGAGTGAAGTTCATCCGCATCAACGCCGACGGACACCGCAACACTTACATGCTCGACAAGAACGTGACCCTCCTCAAGGAAGGCGATCCGCTGCCGTCCCTCTTGTTCCAGATTGTTGGATACAGCGACAAATCCTACACCATGACCAAGGAAGTCGAAGAAGGCGTTTATATCATCATGGAACCGGGCACAAGCAACCTTCAGCTTAGCTCTGCAGCAGCTCCGGCAAGCTCTTCTTCCGAAGTCGCCCCGACCTCCAGCAGCGATACGCCGGCATCTTCTAGCAGCGTCGTCGCTACAATCGACTGCTCGGCTAAGACACTCAAGACCGATACGCAAATCACCGTCGATGGACGCAAGGTCATCGTGAGATTCCCGAGCGGCTATGTCGGAGACAAGCCCGTTCCGATGCTCATCAACTACCACCAAATCTTTGGCAGTGCTGATGATTGGACCAACAACTCCAAGATTGGCAAGGTCGCTCTCGCCAACGGCGCAATCAGCATCTACCCGGATGGTGCATTAACTCCTAATGGCGAAATGGGTCAGGCTTGGAACGTTGGTCCGTGCTGCACCGATGCGGACGACGTACAGTTCACCCGCGACATCATCAAGGAAATGACAGAAAAGGCTTGCGTCGATCCGAAGCGTATTTACACCGCAGGTTGGTCGATGGGTGGCGGTATGGCAAACTACGCGGGCTGCATGCTCGCAGACGTGGTTGCCGCTGGTGCTTCTTCCGCGTTTGACCTTGCAGAACAGGTGACTGGCGCAGGACTCTGCAAGCCGGCTCGTCCGTACCCGATCCTCAACTTCCGCAGCACCAACGACGGTGTCGTGAACTACAATAGAACCGAATCCCAAATTGTTCCGGGCAAGCCAATCACCTTCTTGGGTGCAGAAGCGAACTTCACCGAATGGGCTAAGATGAACGGTTGCACAGGCGACCCCACAAAGGACACTCCGGCTAGCGGTTGCGATACTTACGAAAACTGCCAAGGCGGAGCCAAGGTCACTCTTTGCAGACTCAACATCGACCATAACGAAGGCGATCCCGAAGTCGGCTGGAACTTCTTGAAGCAGTTCTCCTTGCCGTAACAAGAAGCAATACAGCGTTTAAGGAAAATGCTCTGGGTTAAACCAGAGCATTTTTTGTGGGGTAAAGTAGAGATGGCGGATCAAGTCCGCCATGACACCGCCGTAAGATGCTCGATCAGGTCGAGCATGACGAAAAATCTATCAAACGTCATTGCGAGGAGCCGTAGGCGACGAAGCAATCTACAACGTTACTGTAGGCCATATATGTCTATGCGTATGGGCACTATCGGCACGGAGTGCCTCCAGAGTGACAAGACGATAGAAACCAACCTTAGTCCGCCATGATGCCACAGTAAGATGCTCGATCAGGTCGAGCATAACGAGAACAATCCAGAGTGACAGGACAACATGTTACAAGATTCTCAACCACGGGTCGAAGAACGACGACATAACGTCATCTACATGCATGCAAAAAAGCCGAGGCTTAAGCCTCGGCTTTTTGCAATTCTTTCGAATCCCAGCGTGGATTACTTCACGTTGACGCGGTTCATTTCAGAACCAACGCGAACGATGTAGGAGCCCGTCATCGGGACCTTGACAACCAAGTCGTTGCTGAGAGCAATGCCAGAAGAAATGACCTTGCCAATCATGTTGTAAACGCCGAACACGCTACCAGCCTTGATGCCCTGGATCTGGATCTGCATGCCGTTTGCACGGACGCTGAAGTTAGGCATCATAGAAACCTTGTAGAGAGCTTGGATAGAATCCGGCGGAGTAACCGTGGTATCCTTCTTCGGTTCGATCTTGAGGCCAGTGATCTTGACGTAGTCAATCACCTGCTTGCTATCATCGAGGAATTCAACAGCCTTGATAGAGATTTCACCGATACCGCCCTTGGCATCCTTGACTTCCCACTTGATGCCCTTGATATTCTTGAGAATTTCAGCACCTTCCGGAGCGTTGTTCTTGCTGACCCAGTCGAGGATGTCGATCTTGTCGCCGCCTTCTACGCCCTTGAAACCGTAGTCATACGGAGTCATATCGTAGAGCACTTCCTTATAATCGTCAGTGTTGTCAACGTAGATACCCGGTTCAGAACCAGCACCAGCATTTTCAACTTTCTTCTTTTCGTTTTCGTCCGTAATGGTATTGAGGATAGCCATGCGGATAGGTCCCTTGGACTTGGCATTCACGCGGATGTACTTGACACCGAGAGCCTTGAAGTCAACGCCGCAGCTATTGTCCTTCTTGCATTCGTCCTTCTTGAAGGAGACTGCAATACCTGCAGACGGATACTTGAGGAGGCCTGCCTTAGCCTTTTCTTCGGTCCATTCCGGTTCCGGGCCGATTTCCATGGAAGCATGAGCAATGATAGAGCCATCAGCCAACTTGAAGAGCGGAGAAGAACCAGAATCCGGGAGCATCTTGGTACCGATGCCGAGCTTGTCGTGGTATGCACCCCAGTTCCAGAGACCCGTAACAGCAACAGTCGTGTCACCGAATGCCTGCTGTTCACCATCACCAAGCTTGATAGACGGAGCCTTGGAGGTATCCGGAGTGAACTTGGTGAAGCCGGTCGTGTTATAAAGGTTCGGCATGTTACCCGTTATGAGGAGGAGGTAGAGCATGTTCAAGGTTGCCGGATAGTACTTTTCACCCGGATTATCACCTTCGCCGCACTTATCGGGCTTTGCGCAGCTCTTTTGTTCAGTAAGAACCTTATAGACGGTGTTCAAATAATCCTTGGCAGATTCAGTATCGAAGGAAGAAGTTGCAAGACCGAGACCGCCGGAGAACGTAGAAGAAACGAAGTTGCGAATATCGCTTTCATCCGCTTCGTACTTGCTGCCAGTCCACTTGTAACCCGAATTCACGCCACTAGCGGTGCGGGTTTCCGGAATAAGCCAATCCACCACTTTCTTATTGAAAGCCTGAGCCTTCGCATCACCATACCAGTAATAAGCCCAAGCCATACGCCACGGAGTACGGGCAGCGTCGTCATAGAAACCAATATCGTTGGAAACAGCTGCAGAAGTCTTAGTCGGCTTGTGACCGCTCCAGTCGCACCAGTCCGGCACAAGACCCGTCTTGGAATCCTGGCAAGCGTTCAAGTCGTTATAAGCCTGAGAGATAACGCCCGACCAAGAACCACCGGCAACATCCTGGAAAAGCTGGAAGTTGGCCGTAGTAGCATAGCTCGGGTTGAAAGCATCGTTCCACTGGTTACCCGGCTTAATCTGGCTGCCATTGATATCGTTGGAAGCAATCCAAGAGATAATCTTCTTGCCATCATCGAGATAGTTGCCACCCCACTGTTTGGAAGCCATCACGAGGGCAAGAGCTGCGTCCACGTCGGCGTCCGTTGCAGAACCAGAGCCACCATCGCAACCGACACGCCAGTTCATACCGCCGCCGTTACCACCACTGGACTTCCAAGTGCCGTAGAGCTTATCAAAAACACTCTGATCGTCCATATACACAGAAATCAACATACCGTAAGCAATACCTTCAGAAACGGTAGAGCAGGTTCCTTCCGGAGCATAGACCCATCCCTTCTCGGCATTGTACCAAGCCTTCTTCCAAGCCTGGTAGTGTTGCTTAATTACGTCCGTATCGGCATATTCAATGATATTGCCATGAGGCGGTTTCATGTTCTGCGGGAACGGGAAG
>CAMZGI010000051.1 GCA_947306305.1 uncultured Fibrobacter sp. | reverse complement strand
ACTACGTTGAGCAGGAACGCCCCCGCAGGTTGCGGCAGGCCGATGACCATGTGGGTGAATGCTTTGAACATGGTGATTGTGTGGATACGGGGCCTAGCGGGAAATTTGCTCTGCGGGACAGGGTGGAATATGTGGGCTATGGCCCTGTGCTGGATTTGAAAGTGGGGTATGGCTGGGAAAAACTGGCCGTATTTGGTATCATTCAGGGAACATACACTGAAGGCCTCCATGTATTTGATTGTTATGTGATGAGCGAACCCGTGGAATACAATGGCGACGATGATGGCTATGCGTTCCACAATCATAGGGTAGAGCACGAGGACTATCTCCGCTACAGTGAACTCCATTCCTTTTCAATGCGATTGTTCTTTGGGGCCGGTTTTACGGTTTTCCCTTTTGCGAAAAAAGAATTTCCTTTGACGGGTTTCCATGCCGGTGCGTCATTCGGCTTCTCCATAATCGAAACCCAGGTGGAAGAGGAAAAGTCTGGTGTTGTAGACAGAAATCATGGCGCTGTTGAGATAACGTCTGCTCCGAATTACAGCCTCACTTTTGATGTGGGACATACTTGGTCTATTAACGAAAAGTGGAACATGGGTGTCGCCTTGACCGCGGCGTTTGAAAATCCGGTTGAATCTGAAAAGGAATACAGCATGTTCAACCTTCACACAATCTGGGTGGGGTTGCGGTTTGCCAGGAAGTAGTTTTAACGCTAAGCGAATGATCTAAATAGTATAATCCTATTGTTGGCTTAAGATGAAGGAGCTTTGTCCGTGAAGCTTTCTAAAAGAATGAATTTGTTTGCACTATTCTGCATTTTGATGCTCACGGTACATGTTTTTGCACGGAAACCTGCACAGAATTTGCAGGACTCATTGACGGCGGATTCTCTTTCAAAAATTTCGCTTGCGCTTGATGTTGATACAAGTAATGCAGTCGATACGAATAAAGTTGAACATGTTGATGCTGGAATTGAGGTGTCTTCGGATTCTGCAAATGTAAATCCTGCTTATTATCCTTTCGGATTTACGATAGAGGCAGCGTATGCGGGCCCTGCAATATTGCAGCTTCGGTTACTTGGCGGAAGGGGTAATCCAGAAAAGATATTTGAAAATAAGTGGTTTAGTTTTGGTTATGCGGCTGCTTATCTTGATGTTGATTTTCAACGTGGCTATGTTTCCGATGAATGCTTGTTCTTTTTTCTGCTTTACGTTATATGTGGCAGTGCTTTCGGTGGAGACCATCCTTCAGAGACTTTTCTAACGTTTTTTGAAGTATTGCAATGGACTTTAAATGGCAATACCTATTTGTCTTTGCCGGAAAATGGAAGAGTAGGATTGTTTGAAACACATCATTTTGTTGATTATTTGATTAGTGGTATGAGTTCATCTCGTGGTTGGGAATTTGGCTGGTCGCAGGCACTGGGTGTAAGATTTGTTTTATCAAAAAATGATAGAGGTAGTGGGTATTATATTGATTTAGGTGGTCATGTGGAAATCACGAATCAACGAAAACTTTTTGGTGCTTTTGTGCAGTTGGGCTTGTTTGGATCTTCCAAGTAGATCCTTCGACTTCTCCACAAAGTGGATAACAGCAACTAGGCAACAAGTTGCCAAGTTTTGTATAGCTCAGGATGACACTCTTGTCTAAAGTCACTGGATTCTATCGCTGCACTGCGTTCCGCTCCAGAATGACATGCTCACACCTCACGCCTCATACCTCACTGCACATCACCTTCTATTAACGTTTTTCTCTGAAATTTCCTAACCACTAATCACCAATCACTAACCACTTTTTTCTATATTCTACGCATCAAAATTTTTCACTCTAACAGAAGGTTAATAAAATGGCTAAAATCGCTAAAGTTTGGGCTCGTCAGATCCTGGATTCTCGTGGCAATCCGTCTCTCGAAGTCGATGTCACTCTTGACAACGGTATCGTTGGTCACGCAGCAGTTCCGAGTGGTGCATCCACTGGTGTTCGTGAAGCTTGCGAACTCCGCGACGGCGACAAGGAAGTTTATCTCGGCAAGGGCACTCTCACTGCAGTGAAGAACGTCAACACCAAGATCAATAAGAAGATTGCTGGCATGGATCCGGCTGACCAGACCGCAGTTGACGATGCTATGATCGAACTCGACGGCGACCGCATGCACAAGAACACCCTCGGTGCAAACGCTATCCTCGGCGTTTCCATGGCTGTTTGCTGCGCTGCTGCTCAGGACGCAAAGCTTCCGCTTTACCAGTACATCGCCAAGCTTCATGGCACTGAAAAGCTCACCCTCCCGTGCCCGATGTGCAACGTGATTAACGGTGGTGCTCACTCTTCTGCTCCGATCGACTTCCAGGAATTCATGATCGCTCCGGTTGGCGCTAAGACGTTCTCCAAGGGTCTCCAGATGGTGACCGAAATCTTCCACGCTCTTAAGGCTGTCCTCAAGAAGGGTGGTTTCGATACGACCGTCGGTGACGAAGGTGGCTTTGCTCCGGGCGTTGCTATCAAGCCGGCTAAGAACAAGTTCGGTTACGAAATCAAGGACGTGATGACCCTCGAAAAGGCTCTCGCTGCTTTGAAGACTGCTACTGAAAACGCTGGTTACAAGTTCGGTGAAGACATCAAGATTGCTCTTGACGTTGCTTCTTCCGAATTCTGCGTTGACAAGCTTGAAAATGGCGAACCGTCTGTTGAAGACAAGCGCAAGGTGAACTACTTCTTCAAGAAGAGCACCAAGAAGACTCTCAAGTCTGCTCAAATGGTCAAGCTCTATGAAAAGCTCATCGACAAGTATTCCATCTTCTCCATTGAAGACGGTCTCGATGAAGCTGACTGGGCAGGTTGGAAGGTTCTTACCGAAAAACTCGGTGGCAAGTGCAACCTCGTTGGTGACGACCTGTTCGTTACCAACCCGACCATCTTCGACGCTGGTATCAAGGCTGGCATCGCTAACGCTATCCTTATCAAGGTGAACCAGGTCGGTTCTGTTTCTGAAACTCTCGCTGCTATCAAGCGCGCTCAGGTTGAAGGCTATGCTCCGATCGTTTCTCACCGTTCTGGCGAAACCGAAGACACCTTCATTGCTGACCTCGCCGTCGGTACTGCCGCTGGCCAGATCAAGACTGGTTCCCTCTCTCGTACGGACCGCGTCTGCAAGTACAACCGCCTCCTCCGCATCGAAGAAGAACTCGGCAAGGCTGCTGTCTATGCTGGCGATCCGCGCAAGGGTAAGGCTGCCAAGGCTCCGGCCAAGAAGGCTGCTTGCAAGAAGTGCAAGAAGGCTTAATTTTTAAACCTTTAGAATTGCTAAAAGAAGCCGTCCCCATTGGGACGGCTTCTTTGTATAGACAGCAGCCTTGCTGCGACCGTGATGGGCAGGCTAGTTAATAGCCTGCTCGGAATGGTCGGCAAAGCCCCGCATTTTATCGCTAGTGCAATCATATATCGGGGCTTTGCACTCGTGTGTTTTGCTGCTGTCTATGCTGGCGATCCGCGCAAGGCCTGCAAGGCTCCGGCCAAGAAGGCTGCTTGCAAGAAGTGCAAGAAGGCTTAATTTTTGAAAAGGTCGCTGAATCGGTTGGTGAGCGCGTCGAACCAGTCGAAGTGACCAATAGAAAATTGCAAAAAGAGGCTCCGCAAATGCGGAGTCTCTTTTGTATGTAAATAAATTCTAACAAACTATTGCAGGCTATGCGAGCCGCATGTGCTTAAGAACGCGTCAACGTCTCGCCGAAACACGTTTTCAGACCGATTTCATGTGAAATGGCCGCATCTTGCTTTTTTGTTGAAAAAAATGAAAGCAAAAACTCGGCTTAATCGCCGACTGGACTCTGCTTTGGGAGTCGTTTCTACATCCACTTTTTTTAAAACGCATATTTTCCCGCTTAGTTTTTTAAGCAGGTCTTTACACGTCCTTTTTTGAAAAGCGTGTTTTGTTGAATCAGATTATCGACGTCTTGTAGATTGCAAGGCGGCAATAAGCATCAACTTTAACTTCATTACTACAATTAATATAGGCATATTTTTTTTCAGGAAGCAAATATACCTATTAAGAATGTCGAAATCAAGGGTTCAAGCCGCACTCCGTTCATTTTGCAAACAGTTGTTTGCGCAACTTACATTTTATTATTCGACCGATTGTGCATTCGAAAAAATCTCTTCGACTGTTGAAACCCCGCCCAATTCTAACTATATTTGGGCTATTCACTCACAAAAACCCTTAAATCAAGGCAAAAATATGTCAGATCGTTTTATCGTGACCGGTAACTTTACCGATGATCCGTTTGCCATCGACATGGCGCAGTACATCGGCCTCCGTGAAGATATCTCCGACGTGGTCTCCCTGAAGACTTTCGCCAACTCCGAATTCTGCCCCCGCTACATGCTGGACGTGGCCGACATGGAACATATCGGCAGACGTCTTGAAGGCAAGATTGTCTTGATTTGCTCGGTTTCTAACCACGAACGCAGCCGTAACGACTACGCTATGCGCAACTGCATTTTGGCCCGTGCCGCAAAGGACAACGGCGCCGAACAGGTCGTGCTCGTGGAACCGGATCTTTTCTACAGCGCACAGGATCGTGGCCCGCACCGCGTTGGCGAACTCGAAAAGGATCGCCCGGATATTGACCTCAAGAAGTTTGACGGTCAGGCTTTCACGAGTCTCCTTTACGCCCAGCTTTTGAAGACTGCTGGTGTCGATGCTGTTGTCACTTGCCACAACCACAGCATCAAGGTGCAGAACCTCTTCAATGAAGTTTTCGAAGGCAACTTCCACAACTTGATTCCGACGGACGTTTACGCCCATTACATCAAGAACAGCAACTTTGTTCAGACGGGTAAGGACGGCAACAACCTCGTCATCGTTTCCCCGGACAAGGGCGCCCGCCCGTTTATGAATGCCGTGTATGACGCCCTCCAGCTCCCGGAATGCAAGCGCGTCGTGATGGACAAGGTCCGTACTGGCGAACGCGAAATCAGCATGACCTTCAACCCGGAACTTTCCGACATCAGCATCGAAGAAATCGAAGGCAAGGATGTGATTGTGTTCGACGACATGGTTCGCACGGGTACGACGATTGTGCAGTGCTGCGAACATATCAAGAAGGGCAACCCGAACCGCGTTTGCTTCGGCGTGACGCACTTCCACACGAGCGCAGAAGCTCGCGAAAAGCTCAACAGCCCCGCTATCGACGAAATCCTCACGACCTCTACGCTCCCGGATATCATGAACCGTGACTGTCAGGGGCGCCTCCGCAAGAAGCTCACAGTGCTCAAGCTCGGCAAGTGGATTGCTCGCCACGTGATGCAGATGTACGGCATGGACGACGGTCGTTTCCAGAAGGACTTCTACAAGATTGATATGTCTTCCAAGAACCCGCGTTGGCCGCCTGCTTTCTTTTAATCGATAACCGCTAGGTTTTTAGTCCCGGACGAAGAGTTCGGGATTTTTTTGTGCGTAAAAAAACGTTGATTTTGTCTTTTGACGATAAAACAAATTATTTTTATAAGCAGGAATACGGGATTGCTTATGGGTGAAAAATGCACGGCTTCTTTAACGACAAATATTCTTGATCGAGTTGACATCGGTCTTTGGGCTGTCGAAATTGACGACGGCTGTGCTCCAAAGATGATTGCGAATGCGACCATGCTCAAGTTGCTTGGGCTTTCGGAAGACATTTCTTATGAGGATGTTTTCCATGCATGGTTCGATAACATTGACCCAGAGCATTATGCGGAGGTCAAGTCTTACGTCGATAAGATGAGCAGCGGCAGTTATGCCGAAATTCAGTATCCGTGGCATTCTCCAGATGGGTCTGTCCGCTTTGTTCGCTGTGGCGGTTCCCGCGATTACAGTTATAAAAATGGCGTGCGGCTCGAAGGTTGGCATCGTGACATTACGGAACTCCCCGTTATCCAAAAGACTGGCGAAGGCGAGCTGCGTAGTGAAATCAAGTCGATGGATTTGGATTTTAAGCACGAACGTCTCAAAAAAGCTCTCAACGAGAAGTTATATGGAAAAGCGATACTTGATAAAGCTTATTGCTATTTCAAGGTGAACCTTTCCGAAGGCGTGGTTTCGCGTCCGTTTGTGCAAATTCTCGATGGCAAGTCGATGGATATAAGCGATTGTTTGGGCGAAGCTTTCCCTTCGTATGACTCCATTTTGAAAAAGATTGCGGATGAGCGTGTCGATCAAGAATGTAGGGATGCGTTCATCCAGCACTTGTCTGCGACATCGTTGATTGAGCAGTTCAAGAGGGGCAATTCGATTCCCGAATATTCTTGCCGTTTTTATTTGCCGCAACTCGGGTGGCATTACAGCCGCTTTGTCTGTTATGTTTCGAAGAACGAAATCTTGGACGAATACCAAGCGATGATTGTTGCGTATAACGTCTCGGAACAACAGAAGCAGGATGCCGCAATTCGAGATTGTATTGAGATTCTTTATAAGGAATTCCGTTCCAAGGACGCTGTTGAAGAGCTGCTTGCCACGCTTGCGTCGTACTATGATGCCGATAGGGCTTATATCATGGAATGCGACAAGGAAAGGGAATACTTCAGCAACACGTATGAATGGTGCACCAAGGGCATTCGATCAAATAAGACATCGCTACAGAACATCCCGCTAGAAATGATTGGTCCGTGGATTGAGTCCATGAGCGATTTGGATGCCGTCTATCTTGAATCGAAGAATGACGAGTATGGCGTTTGGAATAAGCTATATCAGTCGTTGCCAGTTTTGGATGTCAAGAGCATTAGCGTTTCGACGATTGTATCGAACGAACACCGTTATGGCTTTGTCGTGTTGGACAACCCGAAGGAGTCGCAAAAGAATTTCGCAGTGCTTAAGCTCGTGGCTGGATTCGTCGAGAACGAAATCCATCGCAGAAAGCGCATGGACGAAGACGCTGCTGTGACGGCGATTCTTTCGTCGGATTATTCGTGCATTTTCTATTGCAATATGGAATCGAATTGCGTGACGATGCACAAAATTACGCAGCCTATTCAAAGGCTGCTGGGCAATGCTTTTGAAGGCATGAGCTGTAGCGATGCTATCAATTATATTGCATGCAAAGTGTCGGCTCCTAGCGATGTCGAGGAAGTCCGCAAAAATCTAGCGATAAAAAATCTAAAGCCGTTGCTCCAGAAAAATGGACTCACGAGTTTTGAATTTGTAAACTATGTAGATAAATTTTGCGAATGCAAAGTTGTCGCCGTGAACAAAAAGAAAAAGGCGTTCGTGATAGGCTTTGCTGACAAGGATGAGCAGATCCGCATGGCTCGTATGCATCAGGAAATGCTGCAGAACGCTTTGTCGATGGCTCAATCGTCTGACCGTGCAAAGACGACGTTCCTTTCGAACATGAGCCATGATATTCGAACGCCGATGAACGCGATTGTGGGTTTTACGGAACTTGCGAAGTCGCATATCGACAACAAGGAACTCGTGCTCGATTACCTGAGAAAGCTAGGGCAGAGTTCCAAGCATTTACTTTCGCTGATTAACGATGTACTCGACATGAGCCGCATTGAATCGGGAAAGATGGTTCTTACAGATAACGATGAAGATTTGTCTGAAATTATCGAATCGCTTAAAGATATTGTACAAGCCGATGTCGATATGAAGCGCCTTTCGTTTGATGTGAAAACTGACAATCTTCGTGATACGGGTATTGTATGCGACAAGCTCCGCTTGAATCAAGTGCTGCTCAACGTGCTTTCGAATGCCATCAAATATACGCAAGCGGGCGGCTCGGTTGTTATGGAAGTTGCTGAGAAAAAGTCTTCGAAGCAAGACTCCGCTTTGTATGAATTCCGTATTTGCGATAACGGCATGGGGATGAACGCCGAATTCCTCAAGACGATTTATGAACCGTTTACGCGCGCTAAATCTTCGACGGTGAGCGGAATTCAGGGAACGGGCCTTGGCATGTCCATCACCAAGAACATTGTCGAGATGATGGGCGGCAGCATTGAAATCTTCAGCGAAGAAAATAAGGGAACAGAAGTTGTTCTCAATATCGAATTCAAGTTGCATGGAAAAGCGTGCGGTGCTCAAAAAATTGCAGTCGGTGAATTTGACTTTACGGGGAAGAAAGTTCTTCTTGTCGAAGACAACGAAATGAACCGCGAAATAGCATGCGATATACTCTCTGACTTTGGGCTTGAAGTGGATGTTGCTGTAAATGGTCGCGAGGCGGTTGAAAAAGTGCAAACGTCAACTTTGGGGCAATATGATGTTGTCCTTATGGACGTGCAAATGCCGGTAATGGATGGCTACGAGGCGACGCATGCTATTCGCGAGTTGGGCGAAAAATTCCAGTCGAGTATTCCGATTATCGCGATGACAGCGAACGCATTTGAAGAAGACCGCAAGGCGGCTCTTGACGCTGGCATGGATGAACATGTCTCCAAGCCCATTGACGTTGAAAAAATGAAGTATATTTTGAATAGGTTTCTCAAAAAGTGACGGTTGAATGATTAAGGGTTTAGATGGCGTTCATAGCGAAAAGGTGATGCATCGTGATCACCTTGTTTTTGCCATAGTTCTTGTGGTGCTGACTTCGGCGGCGTTTGTATTGTGTAGCCAGAAAATTTTAAAGATGGTCGAAGAGGGGTGTTTTTCCAAGCTTCGCGAATATGCCGATGTAGTGTCGCATGAATTTATGATGAACAACTTGCATTATGGCGGAAATCTCCAGTTTGTTGCAGATGCCTTGTGCGAACGTTCTGACTATTCTGTCGATTCGTTGATGTTGAAGTTGAACGAAATGCAGCCGTTTTTGCAGAACCAGAAAATCTACATCCTTTTGCCGGGCGATACGATTATCATGCCTAACGGTGCCGTAATCGATGCCTCCATGATGAAACTTTCGTATAAGGTAGAAGGAACGTCTTACGCCCATGTGTCGGTGCATCTCGAAAGCGAAGACCAGAATGAAAAACTCCTCTACCATTTTGTCCCTGTCAAAAGTCTTGGAAAGACTCGTGCGGTCGTATTCTGGAATTTCAACTTGGGCATAATCCATCAATATTTGCGCTCGGACGAAAATTATGACCGCAAGATGTTTGCCGCAGTCGTCAATCGCGATGATGGACGGTTCATTACCGATTCGGAACATGACTCGCTCAAGAGCGTTTACGATTACAAGAACGAGAAGGACAATGAAAATGGTTCGTATTCCGCTCTGATTGAAAAAATCCTTGCTGGCGAAGAAGGCGAAGCTTGCATCGAAAATTACTGGGAAGAATCGACCTGCTTCTATTACAAGCCGATTAACGTGAACAACTGGAGCGTTATTGTTTCGTCCCCGGCAAGGTATGCGTTGCATCTTATTCACAAGATACGTTTTATCATGATGTGTTTTGGCGTGGCGGTGCTTGCGTTCTTTGTCGCTTACTTTATATTGCTCCGTCGTGTAGCTATTCGTTGTTTTGCAGCCGAAGCGGATCGTACCAAGCAAGAAGATGTGGGCAAAGTCCGTTACATGCAAATGAAGCTTTTGGGACTCTTGTCCAAGAACTTTATCAATGTTTACTACGTGAATCCCGAGACGGGTTCGTATGTGGCGTATTCCAGCTCCAAGACGGGCTTGTATAACGAGATGACGAACCGCTTTGACATGAACGTTTCTATTTACGACATCATGAACGACGATGCGTTGACGAAAATTCATAAAGACGATTTGGAACTTTGCCATAGCGTGTACAATAAGGAATCGTTCCTCGAAATCATGAACATGTCCGAATCTCGAAAAGTTGTTGACATGCGCTGGTTCATCAACGGCAACTGGGTTTGGATTCGCCATACGCTGATTGGCTTTGCTGACGCGAAGGGCGAGGGCTACGTGGTGATTGGCGTCGAAGACGTGAATGCTGAAAAGATTGCAATTGAAGCCGAAAGAGAAAGAATTTCTGTGATTAATGGTCTTTCGGAAGATTTCTCGCTGGTGAGCTTTATCAACCCGACGACGATGGAAGACCATCTTTATTACGTCAAGAAAAATAATTGGGCGGACAACCCGAACTGGAAAAAAGTCGGGAATTTTGCAGAACGCTTGAAGCTTATCGGCAATACGCTTGTGCATCCTGACGACCGCCAAAAGTTCATGGAAATGACGACTCGCGATGTCGTTATAGAAAAGCTCTTGACCAAAAACGCATACTATGTCAACTATAGGATGATCATTGACGACACGGTTGAATATTGGCAGCTGAAGTTCGTGATGGCGGGCAAGAGTCCCGAAGCGCACCAGGTGGTGGCTGGCTTTATCAGCGTCGATGAATCGACTCGTTTGCAGCTCGAACAAAAAGAGCAACTTGAAAGTCAAGCCGAAGCGTTGAAACAAGCTCTCTCGGCGGCGCAGTCGGCGAATAATGCTAAAAAGGAATTCCTCAATAGCATGAGCCACGAAATCCGTACGCCGTTGAACGCGGTGATTGGTCTTACCGAAATTGCATCGTCGCATTTGGGCGATAGCGAACGCATCAAGGATTGCTTGGTCAAGATTAACCAGAGTTCTGACTACTTGCTCTCCATCATCAATGATATTTTGGACATGAGCCGCATTGAATCGGGCAAGGTCGATATTCACGAAGTGCCGACGCATTTGTTTGAAATCCTCCACGAAATTGAACGCGACATTCGCACCGATTTGCAGACAAAGAATTTGAAGTTCGAATTGGATTGCGTCGATATCAGCGACGAAGAAGTTGTTTGCGATAAGGAACGTTTAAAGCAGGCGTTGCTCCGAATCCTCTCGAACTCGATTAAGTACACGAAGGATGGCGGGCTTATTACGATGTGCGTCAAAGAAACGCTCTTGGCGAAGTCCAGCTACGCTGCGTACGAGTTCAGCATCCGCGATAACGGTATCGGCATGAACGAAGAGTTCCTCAAGACGATTTACGATCCGTTTGTGCGTGACACTTCTGTTTCAAAGGAAATCCGTGGCATGGGTCTTGGGCTTGCCATTACGAAGAACGTCGTCGAGATGATGGGCGGCCAGATTGAAATTGCTAGCCGCAAGAATGTCGGAACCGAAGTGACGATGAACTTTGAATTCAAGCTGGTGCAGTCGAAAAAACGTGCCGAAAAGAATGGCTCGCAGGATTTGGAAAGGGGCTTTGTCGGAAAGAGAATTCTTTTGGTCGAAGACAATATCCTCAACCGCGAAATTACGATGGAAATTTTGCAAGACAACGGGCTTATCGTGACGGCGGTGGAAAACGGCGAAATAGCCGTAAAAACGCTAGCCGAAGCGAAGGATAGCCAGTTTGACCTTGTTCTGATGGACGTGCGCATGCCTGTGATGGATGGTTACGAGGCGACAAAACGCATCCGTTCCCTTAAGAACAAAGCAGTGGCGGATATTCCCATTATAGCGATGACGGCGAACGCTTTTGACGAAGACCGCAGTGCCGCTTTTGAAGCGGGCATGAACGAGCATATCGCAAAGCCAGTCAGCATTGAAAAGATGAGGGATGTGCTAGCCAAGTTCTTGTAATGGCGGGGAGAGCGTTTACCCTTATTTATGGCTTACAATTGTAGTTCTCTTTCCAAAATTTGAAAAACTTATCTATATTGGATTACGTATGTCAGCACGAGTAACTAGCAGCGATAAAATAGAAGAAATGTTCCCGGAAACCCCGGTGCGTAAAATTATCACCCCGATTGAACGCCTGATGAAGGTGGAGACTACGGGCGGCATAGTGCTAATCATTATGACGCTTGCAGCGCTCCTTTGGGCGAATCTCAGTCCGTCATCGTACGAGCACTTTTGGCATTTGCCGTTTATGGTGACGATCGGCAGCTGGGTTGGAACTGGCGACTTGCACTGGTTCATCAACGACGCGTTGATGACGATATTCTTCTTCAACATCGGTCTTGAAGTCAAGGGCGAAATGACCTACGGCGAGCTTCACGACCCGAAGGCGGCGAGCCTTCCGATTATTGCGGCGGCTGGCGGTATGCTTTTCCCGGCGCTCATTTACTTGGCCCTTTGCCCTCCGGGTACGGCTCATGGCTGGGGTATCCCCACGGCGACGGATATCGCTTTTGTGGTGGGCTGCATGGCAATTCTCGGCAAAAAGGTGCCGCATGCGCTCCGCGTGATGATTTTGACGCTTGCGATTGCCGATGATATCGGCGCGATTCTTGTGATTGCGATTGGCTACCCGAGTGGCGACGGCATCAACTTTGCCGCTCTGGGACTTGCTTTTGCGTTGCTCGTCTTGATTAACGTGCTTTTCCGTATCGGCGTTCGCAACTTGCTTTTGCATGGCGTTATTGGCGTTGCCATTTGGGCGTTCTTTGTCAAGTCTGGCGTGCATCCGACGATTGCGGGCGTGCTTCTTGGACTCTCCGTTCCGGCTAAGCCTGTTGTGGCGAGAGGCATGGTGGCGCACTTTGCGAACAGCGTGGGCGATGTGCTTTCTGGCGACACGAAAGTTTCTGGCGAAGAAAAGTATCGCGTGTTCAGCTTGCTCCAGCGCGGCGCCCGTGAAAGCGTTTCGATGCAGGAACGTTTGTACAAGCCGCTTGTGCCGTGGGTGAATTTTGCAATTATGCCGCTCTTTGCTCTCTCGAATGCTGGTGTCGAAATTAAGCTTGGTGGTCTTGATGTTCCTGTGCTTGGCGCTGTCGCTCTTGCGCTCGTGTTCGGTAAGCCGATTGGTATTTTCCTCTTCAGCCTTTTGTCGGTCAAGATTGGCGTGTCCAAAAAGCCGAGCTACTCCTGGAAGGTCTTGTGGGGTGGCGGTATGCTCGCTGGTATCGGATTTACGATGGCGCTCTTTGTGGCGGGCCTCGCGTTCGAAGATGGCGCTTGCAAGGATTCGGCTAAGCTGGGCATTCTCCTCGGAAGCTTTAGCGCCGCCATCCTCGGAACCATCTACATGAGCATCGTATCGAAGAAGGAATGAGTTCCGAGTTCTGAGTTACTAGTTACTGAGGTGCCTACGGCACAGTTTATAGTTCTAAGTTACTAGATTTTTTCAAGTAAGAATCTCTAGTAACTATTAACTAGTAGCTAGTAACTATTATCTAGTAACTATTAACTAGTAACAAGCCCAGAGGGCGAAGTAACTACCAACTAGTAACTGCACCGAAGGTGCCCCACATGTCCCACTTCGTTTA
>CAMZGI010000050.1 GCA_947306305.1 uncultured Fibrobacter sp. | reverse complement strand
CACCAGCCACTAACCACTAATCACTCTCCTACACATATCTATCCCCCGACTTCGGGTCCATTGCATCTCGCACGCCTTCGCCGACGAACGTCGTGAGGAGTAGCGTCACGAAGAGCGCGGCAACCGTACTCACGGAAATCCACGGAGCGTAGAGGTTGTTGAGCCCCTGGCTCATGAGTTCGCCCCAGCTCGGCGTGGGCGGCTGCAAGCCAAAGCCCAAGAAGTCTAGCGACGTGAGACTCCCGATTCCACCGATAAGCGTGAACGGGAAAAGCGTCACCACAGGAGTCATCGCGTTCGGCAAAATTTCCTTGAAGAAAATATGGCGATGCCCAAGGCCAAGCACCTTCGCAGACATCACGTACGTCATGCTGCGGAGCTTCAAGAATTCCGCACGCATGTAGTAGCTGAGCGAAAGCCAGTTGAACGCTGCCATAATCAAAATCAAAAGCCAGAAACTGCGGCCATAAATACTGCCGATGAGAATCACCACGTAAAGCATCGGGAGCGACGACCAAATTTCAATCATTCGCTGCATGCCCGTATCCCAAAACTTTCCGAGATAGCCCTGGATACCGCCGATGACAATGCCGAGGAACGTCCCAAGCACGGTCAACAACAAGCTAAAGCTAATGCAAATGCGGAACCCGTGAATGAGGCGGCTCAAGACATCGCGTCCATTGCTATCCGTTCCAAGCCAGTGCTTTGCGCTCGGCGCAAATGGAGGGGTTCCCTCCTCGCTAAGATCCGCCTTCAGCGGATCGTGCGGCACTGGCGGCATGATCGTCCACATCTCGGGGCAGCCACCAGCACGCGGGAAACCATCTTCTTCATCTTGCTTGCATTCGGCGACATCCGCAAAAAGCTTTGCGTAATCCTGTTCCGTCTTATATTCGCCGCCAAAGTCCGCTTCGCTGTAACGCGCAAACGCCGGGAAATAATTCTTGCCGTTGTACCGCAAGAAGAACGGCTCGTCATTTACCGTCCACGGACTCGTGAGCGAAAGCAAGTACGATACCACCAGAATCACAAGCGACCAAAAGGCGCGCTTGTTCTTGCGGAAGCGCTTGAGGCGGTTTAAAGTTTCTGTCGAAAGTCGAAGTTTCATTTAGGCCAACTAAATACTCGTCTCTATAAATTCCTTTCTGAACGTTCCGTTGCCAAGGAGAATGTCGATCGGCAGCTTGTGGAATTCGTACTCGTACGGCGGCTGCTTCCATGCAAAGTCCTTCGGGTATTCGTTGAAGATATACTGCAACAGCTTCACCGCCATTTCAAAACTGCGGAACGAATTGCGATCCGTCACGTGAATCTGCGCACCGCCACAAATCTGGCCCGCACCCTTGTGGAACGTCGGCTGGAAATAGTTTTCGCGGAAATACACGCCCGGAAGCTTGAGCCCGTTCATGTACTTGCAAAGCTTGACCGCATCGATAAACGGCGCACCGAAAATTTCGAACGGACGTGTCGTGCCACGGCCTTCGCTCACGTTGGTCGCTTCGAACAGGCACATCCCCGGATACACAATCGCCGTATCAAGCGTCGGCATGTTCGGGCTCGGCAAAATCCACGGGAGTCCCGTTTCGTCGAACCACATCTTTTTATCGTAGCCGTCCATGTGCATCACGTAAAGTTCGCACTTCGGGAAGCGCTCCGCCTTGAACTGTTCCGCCAGTTCGCCAATTGTCTTTGCATGGCGAGTACGAATGCTGTGCAACCCGACAAAGCTCGTGTAATTGAGGTCAAGCTCCGGGCCTTCTTCATCGACGCCGTTAATCGGGTTCGGACGATCCACAACAACAACCGGGATCCCCGCCTTTTCGCAAGCTTTCATGCAAAGGAAAAGCGTCCAAATGAACGTGTAGTAACGAGCTCCCACATCTTGCAAATCCACAAGCATCACATCCACGTGCGAAAGCATTTCCGCTGTCGGCTCGCGATGTTCTCCGTAAAGGCTATAAACCGGAATATGGAGTTCCGGATCCTCGTAGCCTTCCCATTCAATCATGTTGTCTTGCGTATGGCCCTTGATGCCGTGCTGCGGCCCGAACAAAGCTGAAAGCTTAAAGAGCTTGCCGTCGAAATCCTTGAGCAAATCAAGCGTATAACGCAAGTCCGCGCAAACCGAAGCCGGATGGAGAACCGCACCGAGGCGTTTACCACGGAGAGCAGCCGGGAAACTTTTTTCAAAATGGGAAAGAGCTAAAGTAACCATGTTTTTAATTTAGGAAAAAACTAATCATACGTTATCGAAAATAGCAACATAATCGATGAAGAACGGAAAACGCCGTCGCGTTCAGACCAGTATTCAGCTGATTCGAACGAAGCCGAGATGCCCAAGCCTAAACTTTCGAACACATACCATTCCTTGCCAACGCCAACTTCAAAACTAAACGCTCGAAGCCCTGTATCGCCCTTCATTCTGCGGCTATCGAGTTCATACCCCGTCGCACCCAACGAACCGCTGACAAAAACGTTGTTCCAATCGGGAACGTAATACGTCACGCCAGCCCCTAAATACACCGAACTGACGACAGCAAAATCGTGAAACACCTGAGTAGGAATTCCATTGCGAGTTTCGCGAAAATTGGGATACGCCACATAGCCTAAATTTGCATGCAACGCCAAATTCTGCACCACATAATAGCCGAGCTTTCCATGAAGTTTTACGCCCAAGCCGCTCGCCGTCAACGATTCCTCTCCATCCGCATTTTCAAACGAGGCATAGCCAAGCCCCACAGCGGCATTCGCAAAAAAGCCATCATGTGAAAAAGGAGCAGCCAAAACAGCCGACGAGACAAGCAATAAAATAGCGATAAGACGTTTCATGTTCTAACACAATTTAGAAAAAACAGCCTATCTCGCGATCTGGCGATCTTAAATAGATATGGTCTGGGTAGCTATTTCTATAGAGAAAATTCTTTCGTGGTTTATAACGTTCTTGAGATTTTGATTTCATGCTGGTCCAAAGCCATGTGAAGCCCAACGAAATATACGGAGACAAACCTTGAGCATGCCCGATATCAGAGACGTTCATGTTGTGGAATCCCAATTTCAATCGAGTTCCGAAACGATTTGCAAACGATTCCCCGTTGGACGGAGCTCCAATGTGATTGGGGAAAAGAACATCGAAATAAACGCCTAACCCATAAAGAAAATAAGACTCGTGTTTTTGCTCTTTATCCTTATTCTTGCTAGAGATTGAGACATTGTGCGTAGAAAATCCAAGAGTGCTAAAGGCCGTACTTTCGAGATATTTAGTTTTTAGCCACAGATAGCCCGCTGTAGAGAAAAGACTAAAATTCTCGTTTGTGCAAGAGTCGCATTTCGAGTCGAATTTTCGATAAGCAAAGCCCATTCCAAAAATATATTTTTTCACATAGACATTGACATCTACGCCTAAATACCATGAAGGCTCAATGCCCGAGTAGCTTCCTATCAAGAAATGTTGTCCTAAGTCAATGGACGTGTTGAATCTAAAGTTTCCTTCTTGAGAAAAAATGAAATCGGGGACTTTTTTTGTGGCAATTCTTTGTACCGTTTTGCAAACCAAAGCGCTGTCTTTTTTGGGACGTCCATGCAACGATGCACAATACGATCCATTCTCGTTTATGTCTTGAACAATCATTTCTAATATATCATCTAATTTGTCTGCGTAAGCATAATTATTTTCTCTGTCAAGATAGAACTGTGTTGAATCGTTGTTTTTAATAAACTCATAATCATGGTTTAAAATTTTGAGAAGAATTTTTGAACGGACGGACAGATCCGCAGAATCAGCCAACAATTCTGCGGCAGAATAATCGCCTTTCGAAACAAAGGCTGCCATCTTTTCACGAATGCTTATCGCAGAATTGGGTTGCACATCGTATTTCAAGTGAAATGGAATGTAACGAACATTTTCGTGAGAGCAATGATCAAAATCTGTGCACGCCCCTGAAAAGCCATCAAGGAAGAATATGTTTTTATGCGAGTTCCCCAATGGCCAAGATTTCTGCATTGGCGGAAGCACCAACAGACGGTGGACTATAGACCACGAAGTTGAATCCTTTAAAATATCAGGGCCAACATAGCCGAATGTGAAAATAGATTTTTTCGATTCTTCGGGCTTTGGTGCATGCCATGTCTTTTGTTTTTTATCATAAACTAATTCAACGTCAATGACATTGTGAATTAAATAAAATTGGCTTGCCACATCCGTTTTTTTGTGCAGTTCAAATGTTTTGCGGTATATTTCTGGAGCCTCGGCCAAAAGTTTTTTCTGGCGTTCTTGAACCGTTTTTTTCCAGCCAACAAAAGCCTCGTATATCAACGGGTGCGTCACATCGAATTGATCTCTTTTCATGCGGTCCTCGTTGTACAGCCGATCCTCCCCTTCCGATCCGTAATAGGCGACAGGTGCGGTTTCAAGCTTTTTAATCACGTATTCCGGCTGGATTAAATCAAGAACTCTATTATATTCTTCGGCAAAGTCAAACGAAATGAAAAGCAGCAAAAACAGGAGCAAGCGTTTTAAAATCATCATCTCTGCTCTCCTGCATATTCAAATTCAAAATTTTTCTCTTTATATTCAAAAATAGACAATTCAATAGAAGCGTACAAACGAAATCCCGAAGATTGGACAACCCTATCTGCCCAAATATTTTTCACGCCACCTCTAAAGCGAAGCCCCATATGGTCCTTGCAAACATCTGTAAAAAAGATGTCCAATACAACGCCAGCTCCATATATCGGATAGAATTGTTGCGGAGAATCCGGACACGTTCTCATTCCATCAGAATCGCCTAGACAAGCTAAATCTGTAATTCCCAAGCCCGTATTCAAAAATCCATACAAGTGAACATATTTCTTTTTCAAAATTTTGTATCCTAAATTGAAATCGAAATAATTCATATCGTCAATCCGTAAAGAATCTTTTCCCTTAATTGTATTGGTTTGAAACGTAAAAAGCCATTCAAAAAAGAGATTTTTTCGAATCATGTCGAATGCCAAAAGTCCGCCAAAACCGGTTCCTGTCGTATCCGAGATTTTTCCTAAAAACGTTGAAAGCGAAACACCCATAGATATCGCACGATAATAATCCAAATCATAATCAGTCTTAGTCCAAAATTTCCTAACAAGATAATTCAACTGTTCTTTTTTCGTCAGCTGATTCTTGTACTTTTCAATCAAAAGCGAAACCTTTTCTTTGCTTTCGACATATGCATGGAGAAGAATGTTTATAAACGCACGGTCGCTTGCGTCTTCAATTTCTTTGAGAGATTTTTCAAGTTCACCCGTCGCAATTCGAGATTCCAATACATTGAATAAAACGCTATTTGTTCCTTGATATCCCCAGCCGATATTTGTTTGCTGCAACGAGTCAATGTCGCTAAGAAACCCGAAATCTTTGGAAAAATATTTTACCAAAATTTTTTCGCGATTCAAAATTCCATGAATGTACTTGGACGTCTTTTCAAAGGCCTCTATTTCGTACACGATTTTTTGATAATCATCCAAACGACCATCAACCAGAGCCATATTCATTGCATTGCGCAAAGCTTCACTTTCTATGTACTCTTGCTGAACGGCCGAATGCATCACCTCTGCCACAAAGGCGGGCCCTGCATCGGAATTTTTAGGCTCTACGTAATCTTGCACAAACAAGTGCATTACAGAGTCGAGCCGAACCTCAGTTGCATGAATCTCAGTCGCAAAAAATAGCCCGCAAAAGGCTAACAAGCATAGCGAAACAACGACACGATTTAAGCAACGGAGCATAGGACCAATATACAAATTATATGGCCCCATCATTTCAATTTTCTAAGTCTTGCTTTTGCGTGGAGAAATCGCAATGAACACAAGCACACTTATAAGCAACAGGAACGGATAGAACATGTAAGGAATCAAGTCGAACGCGCTCACACGTGCATCCGGCAAAGTCGAAGCAATCGCCGCAAGTGCCACGAGCATCTGTGCACCGTAGGGCAAAATGCCCTGCACCACGCAACTGAAAATATCCAAAAGCGAAGCCGTCTTCTTGGGCGAAATGCGGTATTCGTCGCCCATCTGCTTTGCAATCGGCCCCGCCATCACAATAGCCACCGTGTTGTTCGCGGTCGCAATATCCAACGCGCTCACCAAAAGACCGACACCCACTTGCCCGCTGCGATGCCCCTTGAACACCTTGTGGATAAAATCGAGCAACGCCGCAAAACCGCCGTGAATGCGGATAAGCCCGCAAAGAGCGCTTACCAGCACCGCCACGAGAATCGTCTCGTACATGCCCGAAATGCCGTTCCCGATATTCTGCAACAAGCCAATCATGTCGAGCGGCCCGAATGCAACCATAATGATTGAAGCCGCCACAATACCGACAAGCAACACAGTGAACACATTAATCCCCGTGAGAGCCAACGCCAAAACCAAAACGTAGGGAATCAGCTGCACCAAACTGTAAGAATTCTCGGCAACCGCACGAGCCTCCGTCGCAAAAGAAATTGCCGTGATAATCGCCACCGCAAGGAGTGCCGCCGGGAGCGCGATAATAAAGTTCACATGGAACTTGTCCTTCATCTTGCAGCCCTGCGTCGAAGTCGCTGCAATCGTCGTATCCGAAATAAAACTCAAGTTGTCGCCAAACATCGCGCCGCCAATCACCGTCGCCACGCAGAACGGAACGCCAAAACCCGCCATCTGAGCCACCTCGACCGCAATCGGAGAAACCACTGCAATCGTCCCGACTGAAGTCCCCATCGCCGTAGAGACAAACGCCGCCACCACAAACAGCACCACCACCGCGAACTGTGCCGGGATAAAGTCCAGCAACAAGTAAGCAGCCGCAGATGCGCTCGAACGCCCCAAAATCCCCGCGAAAATGCCCGCACAAAGAAAGATGAGAATCATCAAGAAAATATTGCGGTCGCCCAGCGCCCCCGCCATGACGTTCATCTTTTTGTCGAAATTCAGCTTGCGATTCTGCATGCATGCCACAAAAATCGCCACCAAGAACGCCGCCACGATAGGAATGTTGTAGAACCCCATCGAAATATGGAGAACATATTCAAACGTAATGCCAAGCCCCAGATAAAGCACCAGGAACACGGCAACAGGCAAAAGGGCAATCGGGTTACCCTTGATTTTATCTTCAAAATTTTCGTTACGCATGCAAGGAAAGATAGAAAAAGCTCAGCCCAAAGCCAAGCTTTCGTTAAGCAGAAAAGCCTTTCGGATCCCCGAGACTTTTCCGAACAACATATTTCAACGTCAAGAACTGGAAATAACCTTACAAATCTTGCAGCCATCTGGCATAACGGTTTAAATTTCAATCTCCGTCACGCCAGAAGGACTGTTCATTAAGCCCTATTCCTTAACACACCGGATACTGATGTAAGCTTCAGGATCACAACCATATCCGATCCAATCCGTCGAAGCACATTCATATTTTTCCTTTACCGGATCTGCCGAGCTAGTCCAAAATGCAGTATGAGTTCCAGCATCGGAACATAAAATACCTTCATCTATTAAACTATAATCATCGCAAGTACCGGCAGGAATTGCAGTAAAATCAAAGTCGTCGTCACTATAACTGAACGTTAAACCAATCCAGCCATTAGATGACCTAAGAGAAAGCCTATCTATAATAGCCTCTGAAGAATCCTTGTAACTAAGAAGAGTATTCCACTCCTTAGAAGACGGCAAACGCCAACCCGGTGGGCAAGCATTCATTGCAGCCGAATGATTGTAAAGTCGCCCAGAATTCTTTATCGCGTTTCGACCCGTGTATTCCATACTGGAATCTGTTACATAATTCAGATTTTCCTGCATCCAAATCTGATTTGCCAATCGAATCGTCTTGTACGTCTGACCATCACGAGAATCTTTCATCGTGCCCTTGTTTTCATGAATGCAACGAACAGAGAGTTTATCACTCTTTTTTGAGAGCACGTATCCATTATTTGCTGAATCCAAAAACAAATAATTGCGCTCCGAATAGAATGTCATCGAAGCCGCATATTCATCATTAATTTCTTCGGCATCCCAGAAATAGGCACTTTCATTTGCACTATTCCACTTGAGCTTATCATTCCATTCCGAATAGTGTCCCGCTTTCATAAGGTGGAAACCTTTGGAATCGTACAAACTTCCATAATAGATATTACCTTCCGTCGAACTGAATTTTATCAACGACAACCAGTCCTTGGAAGTCGGTAGCCGCCACCCTTCAGGACAAGCTTGCTTTGCGGATTCCCAAGAATAGGCGCGCCCCATCTGCTCACAATTCTTTTCATTATTGTTATAGCACCAGCTTGAATCAATTGCGTAATTCATGTTGCGGGCTAGCCAACGTTGGCTCTTGATGGTAAATATCGGATACTCCTGGCCATCGCGAGGATCTACGAATATGCTGTCGGATTCCAAATTCGCCGCAGAAGAAGAACTTTTATTTTGTTCAACTTCGCTAGATGTTCCGCGCAAACTGCTAGAAGAATTTTTTGCATTGCTAGAAGAACTTATCGTTTCTCCCGCCGCATTTTCAGACGGGTTCGTAGAATTGTCTCCGCAAGCCAACAAAAGTGCTGAAGACAAAAGAAAATATTTATAGTTCATATAATATATCCAAAATAAGTTTTTTCATAATATACAAAAAAAAAGACCCCGCATTGCTGCGGAGTCCTTTTGCTTTAAGCTGTGGATCCTATCGCGTTACACGCTCCAGGATGACAATTTTTACACCTTACTGCAAAGTGATGAGAGTAAGGGTGCGCTTGCCGACCTTGATACCCTTCGTGATATCGACAGTCTTAGCCTTCTTGGACGGATCGTTTGCCCAGCCTTCTTTGAGCTTTTCGGAGCTCTTGTCGAGAGTCTGGACAGAAGCCTTGCCCTTGAAGCCCGGAATGTCGAGCTTGATATCGAAGTCGCTGTACGGGCTCTTGTTCACGAGGAGGAGCTGCTTCTTGTTGCCGTTCACAGTCCAGTAAGCGGTCAAGAGAGCGTCTTCGTCACCCTTGATGGTGGTCTTCATGAGCTTGCCACGGAGAGCGTCAGAAGCCATCTGGAATGCCCAGTAGCTCGGACGCGGGCAGTTCATGCATTCTTCACCAGAACGGGTCAAGTAACCGTAGTCACCGCCTTCCGGAGTGATGTCGTTGTGGATATCCCAGTACTGAGCGTTATCGACGTTTTCAGTAGCGAGCATACCGAGGTAGTCAGCGACGAACAAGCCGTTTTCAACAGACAAAGTCTGCGGGCCCGGGTTGAAGTCAACAGAGTTCCATTCGGTGAGCCAGAGTTCAATCTTCTTGTCCTTATTGAACTTAGAAGTCCACTTGTCAACGACCTTGTGCAAACGTTCGTAGATTGCAGTGAGGGTCTGCGGAGCAGAGAGCATAGCGAAGTCGTTTTCTTCGCCGAAGTGCTGCGGGTAGTGGTGGACGATAAGACCGTCAGCGATGTCGCCCGTTTCTGCAAGAACCTTGTCGTTCCAGTCGCCTTCGAGAACGCCGAGCACAGCCACCTTGATGGTCGGGTCAACTTTCTTCATGGCTTCGATGAACTTGCGGGCGCGCTTACCATAGATGGTACCGCCGTCCTTACCATACTTTTCGTAGTACGGATGCCAGTTACCGTAGATTTCGTTACCGATTTCCCAGTAGAGGATGCCGGCCTTCTTGTCAACGTTCGTGTGCTTGACCCAGTCAGCGGCTTCCTTTTCAGTGCCGGAACCGAAGTTCACAGTGAACATTGCGTTAGAGCCAGTCTTCTTCAACCATTCGAGGAATTCGTCGGTATCGACCATCCAGTCGTGGTTGTCGAGGATTTCCTTCCAGTGGTCGTCATCAGCACGGAGACCACCCGGGTAACGGATAATGCCGTGGTTGACGCGCTTTGCAAATTCGCGAGTCTGAACCTTGAAGTTCTTGTTGTCGAGCATGTCGCCATCCCAGAGGGCAGCGTTGATACCGAACAAGCCACCAGAGATTTCCGGGTTGAGGACATCCTTTTCGCCCTTCACCAAGACCTTGATGACAGCCGGACGTTCCTTAGCCTTGACTTCGCGCTGGTTGGTCAAGCGGACATTGTCAATCTTGAAGCCACCTGCAGTACCTTCGCCACTCGGCTTGAAGTCGAGTGCGACGACACCCTTGAGGTCGAAGAGGCCGTTTTCAACAGCGTCAGGCGGTTGATAGTACGGGAACTTGCCGAAGGTGCGGAACGGAACGAGGATGGTCGTCTTGCCCTTCGGAGCGCCAACGTTAGAAACGAAGATTTCGTTGCCAGCGTCCTGCACCTGAACGGTGATGGACTGCCATGCCTTATCGGAATAGACATCGAACATGATGCCCCAGTGCTTTGTCCAGTCGCGGTCAGCAGCCGGGCGGCCAGTCTTCTTCATGTCGAACACCACGTCAACCCAGTCGGCGAGGAGATAATGCTGGATGTTCAAGCAGTTGCTCTTGAATTCCGGGCAATTTTCGATCTTGAAGTTGAGCTGAGACTTCGGACCCGTGGAAGGTTCCCACTTGTCCTTGGAGAACTTGCTTTCGAAGTCCGTGATGATGAGATCCTTTTCGTTAGACTTGAAGGAATCCCACTTGAGATCCGGGTCCACCCAGTCGATGTTGGACGTGAAGGTAATCTGATCGACAAAGACCGTCACAGGAGCCGGCTTGCCCGGTTCGCCCTGGTTTTCACCCTTGCCAACGGAGAAGCGGATTTCCTGAATCTTGTCCCACTTGACATCCTTAGCGACTTCAGCCTGCTTGTTAGCGTCCCAAGCCTTACCCTTGTCGGTGAAGCGCTTGAGAGGAATCTTCACGAGCTGCCAATCCTTAGAGACCTTAGCCCAGTCGTTGAGGCCGACCTTCGTCTGGCTCTTGATGTCGTTGCCCTGGTTGTCGAGGATACCGACGTAGAGCTTTTCGCCGCCGAGCTTACCCTTGATCCAGAAGTAGAGACCGCCCTTATCGCGGACCTTGGACAAGTCGATGAACTTGCCTTCGCCGAGAGAGTAGGTCACGCCAGACCAGTCGTTGTTATCAATGTACATGGCGAGCACATTGGAGTTGCCCGGAGTCTTGGACTTGGCTTCGCGCTGAGCGGTGAGACCACCGTAGCTATATGCAAAACCCTTGACCTGGTTGTCGTAGAACGTAGCGAGCGTCTTGGCCTTGCCGTCGAGCTTAGCCGGGTCCTTCGGACCGTCGATAACGTCTTCGTTTTCGTCCCAGTAGATCATCTTCTTCTTCGGAGCTGCCTTCTTGTTGCCCTTCACGATTTCGATATTATCTACCCAAACTTCAAATTCGCTTGCAGCGCTCTTGTCGATAGAGAAGCGAACTTCAGCAATCTTGTCCCAGTCGATACGTGCCGGGAATTCGGACTTGCGGGTGTTGTCCCAGTAAAGACCACGGTCCGGGAAATCGACGAGAGGAATGGAAACCTTCTTCCAATCCGTCGTCACTGCTCCGCCTTCGATGTACTTGTTCATCGGAAGCACAACCTGAGTCTTCTTGCCGTCAGAAACTTCTTCGTCCAAGAGACCGACCTTCACGGCTTCGCCACCATGCTTGCCCTTGATCATGAATTCGAGCTTGGAATCAAGCATGTACTTGTTCAAGTCAAAGAATTCGTTGTAAAGGCAGATGGAAGCGCCGGAGTATTCCTTCGGATCCAACTTGATGTTCAAGGCAGCCTTGGACTTGTAGCCGCCAGCCTTCGTAATGGTGACACCCTTGCTCGTTCCGCCGTAAGAGTAGTCGTATCCGCCCGGACGATACTGTTCATCAAAGAACTTATATACCGCCAGATGCGGTCTTTTCGGCTGAGCCATTGCAGCTGTAACGCTGAGTCCGAGGACTGCCAGCGAGGCAACTTTCAATGATTGCTTAATCATATTGTGCATCCTTTTGTTGTTTTTGATTTTTAATTTACAAACCTTAAAAAGAAAAAGCGTCCACGCTGTGATATTTAGCGTGCACGCCTGAAAACGATTTTTACTTAGCTTCCTTCAACATCTTTTCAACGAGATCCGGGCTGAAGCGGTCCTGACGCTTGCCGTTGATGTAGAAGTTCGGAGTTCCCTGAACGCCAACCTTGACGCCCAACTGGAAGTCCTTGTCGATGCGAGCCTTCATAGCGGAGTCAAGCACCATGTCCTTCTTGAACTGTTCGACGTTGAGGCCGACTTCCTTAGCTACAACGAGATAGATGGAATCGGAAAGTTCACGAGAGTGCGGCGCGAGAGCGTAGCGGTATTCCCAGAACTTGCCCTGCTTCTGAGCGGCGATAGAAGATGCTGCAGCAGCCTGAGCATTGCTGTGGAAGCTGAGCGGGAAATGCTTATAGACGAACTTGATCTGATCCGGGTACTTCTTGTTGAGCTCCTGCATAGCCGGAGCAATGCGAGAGCAGTACGGGCACTGGAATTCGGTAAATTCGACAATCGTGAGCTTCGGATTCTTGGTGTTGCCAAAGACCGGGCTATCTTCGTCAGGAATGTCCCAAACCTTGTTGTCGGCTTCCATTTCGGCACGAGCCTGTTCGAGAGAAATGCCGCGCTTTTCGAGAGCGTACTTGAATACTTCGAATTCTTCCTTGACCTGCTTGAACTGCTTTTCGAGGCTATCCAAGCGAGCCTGCTGGTTGAACGAACCGCCAGCGGAAGCTTGATTGCAAGCGACGAGGCTGGAGACCAAAATAGCCATACCAATAAGAGAGAGACGTTTCATGTTTGTCCTTTGAGTTAAAATTTGTAAGCTTGCCGACCAAAACTTTTGCCGACTGCCCACGATTTTAGTGAAATATAATAACGAAAGCTTAGTTTGATACGAGAAAAAACGCAAAAAAACACATGCAATAAGCCCTATTTTTAAGGGTAAAATGAATTGTAAAATATGAATTTTTGCTATTTAGACGCACCTACAAAATCGTAATTGATTGACAGTCAACAAGTTACAAAAATGCATATATCAAAGGCAACTGCGGTTGACACGGAAAAAAATTTACATTACGCAAAAGCACCTTAAACGTCATTCCTCTTCGAGGCTTGGCTTGTTCGCCTCGGATATAGAAACATGCAAGCATGTTTCTGCATCACTCGGCTCCTTCGTCATTGCGAGGAGCGTAGCGACGTGGCAATCCATAAAACATTAACCATCTTCG